>CADBQR010000023.1 GCA_902796945.1 uncultured Acidaminococcus sp. | reverse complement strand
GACTCGTCTCGTCAACTCCGGAGCGGAGCTTTCTGGAGGAAGTTCGTTGTGTCCTTTGCAGATTCCGGGCCCAATTACGGCGTCAAAATGGTGCACAAACCAATCGACGTACACACTTCGTACGACTCCTGGTTGTGCGCTGTTTTTCCTTATCCTTGAGCCCGTTCTGCCGCAAATTTCCCAACGAACATTAGAAAAAAACAGTAAAGCATAAGGGCTACATAACGATCTGCGAACCGCGTTTTTGCTGGCTGCTAGCTGCTGGCTGCTGGCGGCTGACCAATGCGGTCTGCGGTCTGTAATCCGCGATCTGCGATCTGCGATCCGCGGTCTGCGATCCGCGATCTGCGAACCGCGGTCTGCGAACTGCGATTCGCGCTCAATGTGCTTTCTCTATTTTCTTGTTCTGTGTTATCATACTATCAATACATCCATGCTGCAGGAAAGGAGCCCCTTATGATCCAGGATATTGGAACCGGTGTGTTCCGTAATGAATACGAAAAACCAGAACCTTGTGACGAGGACATTGTTTTTGCCTTTGACGGCCGGACGGTATTTTTCCGGGAGGACCAGGAAGGGATTTCCGTTCCCACAGTCCGGGACTTGCCCGATGACAAACGGAATACGAAGTCTTTGCAGTTTCTTTTCCGTCTCGGCGGCAGGGCCTGTTTTTTATGGAAAGAGGACAGCCTTCTCGAAATTACTGGCTATTCCTATGGAAATCTCCGGCGTCTCCGCAGTGCCCATCCCCAGGACCTTTGTTTTGCCGGTGAAACAGCTTTTCAGCTGTACGGTTGGTATCGGGACAATCGTTTCTGCGGCCGTTGCGGCAAGCCGATGCACCCCGATGAAAAGGAACGGGCCATGCGGTGCGATGCCTGCGGTCACATCGTATACCCGAAAATCATGCCGGCGGTCATTGTCGGCGTCCTTCATGAAGGGAAGATCCTGACCACGCGCTATGCGGGAAGGGAATTTCGCGGTCGGGCCCTGATTGCCGGCTTCTGTGAAATCGGGGAAACGGCGGAGGACACGGTGCGCCGGGAAGTCATGGAGGAAGTGGGGCTTAGGGTAAAGAACCTGCGCTATGTAGCTACGCAGCCCTGGGGCTTTGAATCAGACCTCCTGATTGGCTATTTCTGCGAAGTCGATGGGAATCCGACAGTCCGGGTGGACCATAATGAACTTTCCATTGCCGAATGGATGGACCGGGAGAGCCTGTTGAAGGAGAACCTGCAGACCATCAGCCTGACAGCGACCATGATGGATCTTTTCCGCCGAGGGAAAATCTGATGCCATCTGCACGATGTAAAGGAAGTGTTGATATGGCCGAAGAAAAAAAGATGAGCCGCATGGCAGTCATTGTTTTTGGTCTGGCAGCCGGGCTGTTATATGGATTGGGTGCCGGTATCCGTGGCGACATCGGGATCCTTCTGAAACCGCTGGCCGCCCATAGCGGGCAGCCCTATGACATGGTCAGCCTTTCCATTGCAATCATGGAACTGGTCTTTGGTGCCACGCAGCCCTTGTTTGGGCTATTGGCGGCACGCCGTTCAAACCGCTTTGTCCTGATTGCCGGCGCTGGCCTGCTCGTCATCAGTATGGCAGGCCTCATGACGGTCCAATCCTTTCTGGGACTGGTGCTTTTCCTTGGCATCCTCTTCGGTGCCGGTGCCGGTGCCCTGTCCTTTGGCGTTATTTTGACCTCTGCCACTCATTTTGTTGGCAAGGAAAACGCCATGCTTATCGCAGGAATGCTGAATGCTGCTGCAGGCATGGTCAGTTTCTTTTTGTCTCCCGGTCTGGTGGCCATTCTTTCCTGGGGCGGTCTTTCTGCGGCCATGATTGCCCTGGGTGTCCTGTCTGTTCTGTTGGTCCCGATTACCCTGGTTGTAACTTCAAAGGATGCAGCGGTCCGTGATACGGAAGCTCTGGGAGAAGCGAAGGGGGCACCGGTTTCTTCCTTTTTCTCCAATGCGCTGAAAAACAGAACCTTTCGGCTTGTGCTTGTCGGCTTCTGTACCTGCGGCTTTCATATGGTCATTATTGAATCCCACCTGTATTCACAGTTCCTGGCATATGGGATTGCTGCCGCTTCCGCCGGCTGGGCTTTTTCCCTTTACGGCATTTCTTCCATTTTCGGAGCGCTCCTGTCCGGATACCTGAGTACCCGACTTCATAAAGGTCATCTGCTTGCCTTTTATTATGGTTTCCGTGCCATATGGGTTCTTTCCTATATTTTCCTGATGCCCAAAAGTCTCCTGACGGCCCTGCTGTTTTCCTGCGGCCTGGGCATGACCGGAGGCGCTACGGTTCCGCCGACTTCAGGGCTGGTGAACGATCACTTCCCTCTGAGCCAGTCGGCGACACTCATTGGCCTGCTTTTCGCGGGGCATCAGGTAGGTGCCTTTTTCAGTGCCTGGCTGGGGGGAGTCATCGTGTCCGCGACGGGAGGCTATGAACTGCTTTGGGTCATGGATATTGCGCTCTGCACCTTGGCTTCCCTGGCCTGCTCCCGTATCCGCCGCTAGCCTGGAGCGGATTTTCTTAAATGGGGAAAAGAGGGACTCCTTGCAGGGCAGGGAGGCAGTATTTTTCAATTTCGGGAAAAGTATCTTGCTTTCTCCAGGGTTTAATGCTAAAATGGTTCGGTAAAGCTGATTGGTGGAGGTGAAAACATGCCGAATATTAAGTCTTCCGTTCGTAGTGTCAAGACTGATGCTGAACGCCGCGCTGCCAATGGCCCCGTTAAGGCGGAAATCCGCAGTACTGCTCGTAAGGTTGAAGCGCTCGCTGCTGCCGGTTCCAAAGAAGAGGCCCAGGCCGCTTTGAAAACCGCTGCAAGCTTATTAGATAAAGCTGCCCGTAAGGGTACGGTGAATAAATTTGCTGCAGCTCGCAAGAAATCCCGTTTGGCTAAGAAAGTCAATGCAGTAAAATAAGTTTGAACCTGAAAGGCTGACAACTCTGCGGTTGCCAGTCTTTTTTCATTATAGCGTAGCTTTTTGGAGGTAGGGTGTAAGTTATGGCACAAAGTCACTTGATTCGCAATTTTTCCATCATTGCCCACATTGACCACGGCAAATCCACGCTGGCCGACCGGCTGATTGAAAAGACGGGAACCCTTTCCAAGCGGGAAATGGAGGACCAGATCCTCGACAATATGTCCCTGGAACGGGAACGGGGAATCACCATCAAGGATCAGGCCGTACAGCTGGATTACCAGGCCAAAGACGGAAAGGATTATATCCTTAATCTGATTGATACCCCGGGCCATGTGGACTTTAACTACGAAGTATCCCGCGCACTGGCGGCCTGTGAAGGGGCCCTGCTGGTCATCGACGCGACCCAGGGCATCGAGGCCCAGACCCTGGCAAATGTCTATCTGGCCATGGAACACGACCTGGAGTTGATTCCTGTTATCAATAAGATCGATTTGCCCAGTGCCGATGTGGACCGGGTCAAGAAGGAAGTGGAAGATGTCCTTGGCATCGACGGGTCGGAGTGCATTCTCTGCAGCGCCAAGACGGGCGAAGGGGTCGATGATATCCTGGAAGCCATTGTCAATAAGATTCCCGCTCCCAGTGGGGATGACCAGGCGCCGTTGCAGGCCCTGATCTTTGATTCCAAATTTGATTCCTATAAGGGAGTTATGCTCTACCTGCGCGTCGTCAACGGGGTGCTTAAAAAGGGCATGAAGATCCGCCTTATGGCAACGGGGAAGGTCTTTGAAGTGACGGAAGTGGGGGTTTTCAAGCCGGCCCTGGTGAATGTGGACGAACTAGGCGAAGGTATGGTGGGGTTCCTTGCGGCCTCCATCAAGAATGTCCGTGATGCCCGGGTAGGGGACACTGTCACGGACGATGAAAACCCTGCGGCAAAGGCCCTTCCTGGCTATCGGAAAGCCACTCCGATGGTTTACTGCGGTCTTTATCCCCTGGAAACGAATGATTACGATAATTTGCGGGATGCCCTGGAAAAATTACAGCTCAACGATGCGTCCCTCTTTTTTGAGCCGGAAACTTCCACGGCCCTGGGCTTTGGCTTCCGCTGCGGGTTCCTGGGCCTCCTTCATATGGATGTCATCAAGGAACGGCTGCAGCGGGAATATAACCTGGAACTGATTACGACGGCGCCAAACGTTATTTATGAAGTGGTTCGGACCAACGGGGATGTGGAAATGGTGGACAATCCGTCCCAGTTCCCACCGCAGACTGTCATTGACCATGTAGAGGAACCTTTTGTCAATGCAACAATCATCGTCCCCAAGGAATATGTCGGGTCGGTCATGGAATTATCCCAGGATAAGCGGGGCGAGTACCAGAACATGACTTATCTGGATGAAAACCGTGTCATGCTACACTATGCATTGCCGTTGAGTGAAATCATCTATGATTACTTCGATACCCTGAAATCCGTGTCCCGCGGTTATGCTTCCCTGGACTACGAGCTCAGCGGGTACCGTCCTTCAGATATGGTGAAGGTGGATATCCTCCTCAACGGGGAACCGGTGGATGCCCTGTCCACTATTGTCCATCGGGACCGGGCACAGGTGCGGGGCCGTGCCCTCGTCCAGAAACTGCGGAAAATCATTCCCCGTCAGCTCTTTGAAATCCCCATTCAGGCTGCCATCGGAAGTAAGATCATCGCCCGCGAGAACATCAGTGCCCTGCGCAAGGATGTCCTGGCCAAATGTTATGGCGGCGATATTACCCGTAAGAGAAAACTGCTGGAAAAGCAGAAGGCTGGCAAAAAGCGGATGAAACAGGTAGGAACCGTTGAACTGCCGCAGGAAGCCTTCATGGCGGTCCTGAAGATGGATGAATGACAAATTGGCTGTAAGATCAGGCTTCCTGACCGCTCGGTCCTGACAGGGAACAGCGGCAGGAAGCTTTTAATGGGATGGAAATAAAACCGGTAAATTTGGAAAGGAGAATGTCAATGCTTCATTCCTGGGAAATGTATCAGGGCTGCTATGTCCATATCCCGTTTTGCCAGCAGAAATGCTGTTACTGCGATTTTATTTCCTATCAGGGGCAGAGCCCGTTGGTAATGGAACGCTATACGCACGCCCTATGTCGGGAAATTGCATCGTGGCAGCCGGATCTGCCCATTGCCGGACATTCCACCATCTATTTTGGAGGCGGTACGCCCAGTTTTCTTCCTTTGCCACTTTTGGAACGGGTCGTTATGGCCCTGAAGGAGCGGGGCTTTTGGAAGCAACCCGCTGAAGCCACACTGGAAGCGAATCCTGGCACGGTAACACGGGAGTCGCTGGCCGCTTACCGAAAAATGGGGTTTGACCGGCTGAGCCTCGGGATCCAGTCCCTTGATGACAGGGAACTGCGACTGATGGGCCGTATCCATTCGGCGGAAGAGGCGGAAAGGGCGTTTAGGGAAGCCCGGGAAGCCGGGTTCACTCGTATCAGTGTGGACCTCATCTACGGTTACCCGACGCAGACAATCAAGTCCCTGCGGAATTCCCTGCAGCGGATCCTTGCCTGGAATCCTGATCACGTTTCTGTGTATGGACTTTCTGTCGAACCAGGAACCATTCTGGCGGACCGGCTGAAAAAGAAGGTCTGGCAGCTGCCCTCGGAAGAGGAATCGGGGCGGATGTATGACGAACTGATGGAAACGCTTCCCCAGGCAGGATATAATCGCTACGAAATTTCCAACTTTGCAAAACCGGGACAGGAGTCCATTCATAACCGTATCTACTGGCACTATGAACCGTACATGGCCTTTGGGGCCGGTGCCTGCCGTTTCAACGGGAAAAAACGGGAAACCAATCCGGGCCGTCTTCCTTTATATATAGAAGGAAAAAACGCGGAACCGGAAGCGCTTTCGGAAGCGATACGAAGGGAAGAACTGGTCTTTATGAATCTCCGAACGGCAGAAGGGCTCGACCTGCATGAATATGAGGTACGGACCGGGGAATCCTTCTTGAAGCATTATGCCCAGGCATTGGAACAGTGTAAGGCCAGGGGCTGGATGGTGTCACGGAATGGTCATGTGGTCTTGACCGATGAGGGGATGCGGTTTGGGAATAGGGTGTTTGAGGTGTTTGTTGATTAGTGCGGCACAGAAATCACGGTGATTCAATGAAGGAGGGCCGCCCCTATTGAAACTAAAATTGGGCGGTGCCGTATCGTACGATGTTGCGAGTCCACAATTTACTGTGGGTTGACGCCTCCGCTCCTTCACTCCTCGACTCGTCTCGTCAACTCCGGAGCGGAGCTCACGGGCGGAAGTTCGTTGTGTCCTTT
>CADBQR010000022.1 GCA_902796945.1 uncultured Acidaminococcus sp. | reverse complement strand
CTCCTATGAACCTGATCCAACTGCGTTATTTTCAGGCTGTCTGTGCCTGTGGCAACCTGACCCAGGCTGCGGAGCAGCTGCATATCTCCCAGCCTTCACTGACCAGTGCCATTCAGGCATTGGAAAAGGAATTCGGCGTGGGGCTCTTTATCCGTCAATACCGGGGCATGGAATTGACGGCAGAGGGAGAACGGCTCCTGAAGATGTCCCGTGCCCTTACGGAAAGTGCGGATAAGATGGTACGCGTCATGCAGGACCTTGGGGCAGGGCGGCATTTTCTCCGGTTAGGGGTGCCGCCCATCCTGGGCGGCTGGCTCCTGCCCCGCCTTTATGAGGATTTTTTTCAACCCCATCCGGAGCTGCGCCTGGAAGTCATGGAGAATCGGCGGGCCGTTATCCAGCAGGAGCTGGAGCATGAACTGCTTGACCTTGCTTTTATTATCCACACCCAGCCCGTAGCCAGCGGTTTTGAGGCAGTCCCTGTTACCACCCTGGAATCCGGGGCCATTCTCAGCCGGAATCATCCGATGGCAGGGCAGAAACAGCTGCGGGTGGAGGACCTGACAGAAGAAAAGCTGGTCCTGATGCCGGAGCTCTTCTTTCAATCGGAGCTGTTGGCGGAACGTTTTGCAAAAGCCGGCAGGCAGCCCCATATCCTGTGCCGTACATCGCAGCTCTATACCATGATCCAATTGGTAAAGAAGCAGCGGGCCATTGGATTCCTCTATAAGGAAATGCTGCAGGGCGACAGGGATCTCCGGTTCCTGCCCTTTCAGGATCCCCTGGAAATCCATCTCAGCCTGATCTGGAAAAAGAACCAATACTGTTCAGAAGGAATGCAGCAGCTCATCCGTTTTTTCAGGAAAAAAGAAAGGAAAAAGAATTGCCTGCCTTCCCCTGGGACAACCAATTAGGACCGGCAGCATCAGGAAATCAGGAAGGCTCCGGCTTTTCCTGCTTTCGATGACCCCGGATTGTGGCGGCCTGTTTCCCTTACTGCCGGTCCCGGCGCTCTCCCTTGCAAGGGTTTATCTTCTTGCGATATAATTACAAATTGTAACGAAAGGAAGGTCTGTCATCATGAGAACCAAAGAAGAACTGGCTGGCGTGACTGAACTCGGAAGCGGCCACACCGTATATAAGAGTACCTATGATCCGGCTGTCCTCGAATGTTTCCCCAATAAACATGAGGAAGCCCCCTATATGGTGAAACTGAATTGCCCGGAATTTACGAGCCTGTGCCCGAAAACGGGACAACCTGATTTTGGCCGTCTTGTAATCAGCTATATCCCGAACCATAGACTGGTGGAAAGCAAGTCCCTGAAGCTGTACCTGTTTTCTTTCCGCAATAACGGTGATTTCCACGAGGACTGCGTCAACATCATCAAAAACGACCTGGTGAAATTGCTGGATCCGCTGTACCTGGAAGTCCGGGGCTATTTCAATCCCCGCGGCGGCATCAGCATCCTGCCTTTTGCCGTCTATTATAAGGAAGCTTATAAGGAAATGGCCTGCCGCAGAATGGAGGCCTTTGTCAATGAATAAAAAAGCACTCGTTCTTTCGAGTGGCGGCGTGGATTCCACGACCTGCCTGTCGGTGGCCATTGCCGGATTCGGCCGCGAAAATGTGTCCACCGTATCCATCTATTATGGACAGAAGCATCGGAAGGAACTGGAATGTGCAAAGAAGGTGGCGGATTATTATCAGGTGCCGCATTATGAACTGGATCTTTCCGCTATTTTCACCTATTCCAACTGTTCGCTTCTGGCGCATTCAACGGAAGAAATTGCCCACGAAAGCTATGCGCAGCAGATCGCTGAAAACGGGGAAGGCAAGGTCTCGACCTATGTGCCCTTCCGCAACGGGTTGATGCTTAGTGCCGTAGCAAGCCTTGCCATGAGCATCTATGAAAATGACGATGTGTCCATTTATATTGGTGCCCATGCCGACGACGCGGCGGGCAATGCCTATGCGGACTGCAGCCAGGCTTTTACCGATGCCATGGGGCAGGCGATTGCGATTGGGACGTATAACCAGTGCCATATTGTGGCGCCTTTTGTGGGCATCAACAAGGCGGGCGTAGTCAAAAAAGGGCTGGAACTGGGGACTCCGTACGAGCTGACCTGGAGCTGCTATGAAGGCGGTGACAAACCCTGCGGCACTTGCGGGACCTGCATCGACAGGGCCAGGGCCTTTGCGGCCAATGGGGTGCCCGATCCGGCATTGGAGGGAAAATAATGTATACCGTAACGAAACGACTGGAAGTGAGCGGGGCCCACTGTCTTACACTTCCCTACGAAAGCAAGTGCACGAACCTGCACGGCCATAACTGGATCATTGAAGTGACGTGTAAGAGTATGGAACTCAATGAGGCAGGAATGGTTGTTGACTTTGCACTTATTAAATCGGTGGTGGAACAGCTTGACCACAAATTCATCAATGATATCATCAAAGTAAACCCGACGGCGGAAAATATCGCCAAGTGGATCCATGACCAGATTCCGCATTGCAAGAAAGTATCGGTCCAGGAATCGGAAGGGAATATCGCAACTTATGAAGACTGAACCGTTTCCCGTAGTCGAACTCTTTGATTCCATCGATGGGGAGGGAAAACGCACCGGCTATATGGCAATCTTCGTCCGGTTTGCCGGTTGTAATCTGCGCTGTTCCTATTGTGATACCGCTTATGCCTGGACGGCGGCGGACGCCAGGGAGCAGCTGACGGAAGAAGAACTTCTTGCCCGCATCCACGCCTACCCCTGGAAACGCATCACGCTGACCGGCGGCGAACCCATGCTGCAGCCCATTGAGCATCTGTGCCGCGTACTTGGCAGCGAAGGATACGACATCAATATTGAAACAAACGGGGCCGTGCCGCTTTTTGATGTGCGGCCGCAGGGACTTTTCTATACGATGGATATCAAATCTCCCTCTTCCGGGGAGCGGGAGAAGATGCACATGGAAAATCTCAAAAAACTGAACGCTGACGACGTCGTGAAATTTGTCGTCGGAACGGAAGCCGATCTTCTCGATATGGAAAAAATCCTCAAGGCATATCCCATTCCCGCGCAGATCTACGTGTCGCCCGTGTTTGGAAAAATCAAACCGGCACAGCTCGTGGAGTTTGTGAGGAAGCATGGGCTTGCTGATGTCTGTGTGCAGGTGCAGCTGCATAAGGTGATTTGGGACCCGGAGAGACGGGGCGTATAGGGAAAAAGTCAGAAAATGGAACGACCACGTCGTCGAAACCATGCGTTTCGACGACATCATTTTTTTCGTGCGGCCGCTTCCCTCACGATGGGTTTGGGTTGACGATTCCGGTTCTTATAAAATCAAATCGCATTTGGTCGTTGGCATTTGCATTTAGTCCGGCCAGGGCAACGTGGCCGCAAAGGAGTCAGTATAACCGTGCAGGCTGCAGCTTTGGCGGAATCTGCAGGCAATCAGCCGTTAGCCGATTGCCGTTTGCAGTCACCGGCTGACGGCTTCAATGAGGGTGTGACAAAATGATTTTCTATTTTGGCACACCCTCGATTCATTTTTATGGAGCGATTATTTCACTCCCCCCTTTGTTAGGGTTTTCGTCTGCGAAGTCGGCTTGCCATTTTGCTTCCACGGTGACGGTGACCTGCGACCCACATTCTGTGCCCCGCGGTTTTCCTGAATTGTCGTTTTTAATGCACAACGTAAAAATGTATTCTTTCGGATACTGTCGCTAAAAAAATTTTTTTTTACAATGAATAAGAGATAGGGGATTTTATTCATAAAATAAATAATAGCTACTAATTAAGAAACAAGCTATTTTACCTGAAATGAATTTGTTGAATCTGCCTTTTTGGGGTTTGGTTCGCAGTGCTTCCAGCGTTGGATGATTGGGTCGGCAGGCGCTTTTGATGGGGAGGAGTCCTATGAAAAATCTGGAACGAAGTGTACTTCTGCTGCTTGCAGGCATGTCGTTGTTCTTTACGACGCAGCCAGGGCTTTCCCTTTCCTCAATAAAAACCAGTGGCCTATTGTCCTCTTATTCGCCCGGTTTTGACCCCCGCCAGGTATGAAGCCTGTTTTCCTTGCCTTCTGCCTCCCTGCCAAAGGCAAGGCCAGAAGCTAAATGCGGTTTTACCAACACAACTGCCCACCCGACTGTACTGGCCACTTCCTTCCCACTATGCTACAATACTCACATATGTGAATTTAGATGAAGGAGCCTTGTTTACTATGCCTAACAGAATGCAGCACTTGGTTAAAGATGCACTTGCGTCTTTGGTCAAGAGTGAAAATGTTAATAATGATGTGATGAAATCGGCGCTGACGGCTGTCCGTGAAGAGGCCGTGAAGCAGCTCGATGAGATTTATACGCTGGCGCGTTCCGGCAAGGGCGAAAAGGCGCTGCGCCGGGTCCGCCGCTTTGTGGAAAAGTCCGCACCGCCCGAGGAGCCCGATTGGGTCTGCCCAAGCCTTGACATGACATTTGAAGTGCTGGTCTATCCGTTCCTGATGAAGAAAAAAATCGAGGGCAAACGGTATTTCCCGGCGCCTGTTCCGATGGGGCTGGCCTACCATCTGTGGGGCAAAATCCTTTTGGAACTGGGCAAGGAGGAAGATGCCCAGAAGCGGTTCCAGCAGAGCCTGGAATGGAATCCTTTCAACGGGTCCAATTATGCGTTCCTGAACCGGTTCTGTGAAAAGAAGCAGGATTGGGACGGCTGGCTAAAGAACATCCGCAGTGAATATGGGACGGCCCTTTATGAGGCGAACCTGATGGAATCGTATGCAGAACTGGGGCGTTATCTGATCCGCCGCGGCGAGGAGGAAAAGGGACAGACCTGTCTTCGTTATGTTCTTGCCCACCTGACTGAGGACACTTTTCCTCCTGCCCTCGATGCAGAGATGAAAAAACAGGCCCAGGGGGAACCGGATGCCGCTGCCTTTGATGCGGTCTGTCGGGAATATGGCCTTGCTTCCGGTCCGGATAAAGCGGTCATAGCTGCCATTACGGAAGTCGCGGAAGCCCAGGCTGCCGGCAACAGCAAGGAAGCAGGGGCCGCCATGTACCATCATCTCTATGGCCTGACCGGTCAGGCGTCCTATGAGGACAAAGCCCGGAGCCTGCAGGCGGCAGCCGACGAAGCGAAAACAAAGGGGACGGCAAACGCTGAAGCAAAGGGAAAGGAAGGGGAAAAAGCCTGAAAAGGCGCCCAACCATTTCGCAACCAGCCCATCGGATCAGCGGATAAGAGAAGGTACTTTCTTGCAATGTGTGAAAGGAGAATGCAGCAATGACGGACACCAACTGCCATGACCATGATGACGAGGTCCTGGACTTCGGGGATTTCCCGGGACAGGAAACGGCATGGGAGGGTGAGGACGGCCATTTTTCGGAGGCGGAAGTGGAATCGGTCGTATACACCCTTTATCGGGAAGCGCTGAACCGGATTTTTGAAATCGATGAACTGGCCCATGATGGTAAAATGGACAAGGCACTGCGGCAAATCCGGAAACTGACGCAGGAGAGCCTGGAATATCTGGACGAGGATCCGGACCTGAAGCAGCTGAGCCTTTCACTGGGTTGTGAGGCCCTGGTCTATCCCTACCTGTATCCGGAAAGGAAACCACAGGAGAAAATTGTGTTGCTGCCGGTTCCCCTGGCCGATATGTACTGCCTCTGGGGCAGGATCCTGCTGGACCTGGGGAAGGAAGAAGCCGGCGTTGCAAAACTGCTTCGGGCCAGGCAATTCAATCCGCTCATGGACGAGCCTTTTGCACCTCTCAATCGATACTATGAACGGCATCATAAAGACGCCGAATGGTTGGAAAATATTCGAAAGGAATCCCATTCCATTTATCGTTCCGGCGTTGTGGAGGCAACAACGGAACTGGCCCGTTATCTGGTTTGCCATCAGGAAGTGGCCAAGGCAAGGGCCATCATGGGATTTGTGCTGGAAAAGACAATCGAAGAGCGCCTGCCTGACGCATTTACTGAAGAAATGGCCGAAATCCTTGACAGGGCTGACGTAACCGAAGAAGTGAAAGTGGAGGACGTATACCGCGAATTTGGCATCGTTCCCGGTGCCGATCCCCATGTGGTAGCGGTGCTGAAGGAATTGGCGGAAAAAGCAGAAAAGAAGAAGGCCCCGGATCTGGCGGAAGCGCTCTACGAGTTGTTGTTTGATTTGACGCGGAATCCTGAATATCAGGAAAAGGCAGCCGCCCAATCCGCTGAGGACGAATAATGTTTTTTTGATGGACTCTGTCAGGAAACAAACAGTCCGTTCCTTACCCTGTTTATGGGGTAAGGGACGGACTGTTCTGCTTTATGCAAGGAATGGGGCTTTTTATCCGGCCGCCCTGTCTGTTTTGCAGCGGGCAGGGAGATGGTTTGGTGATATCGTAAGAAAACCTGCCAATATAGCCATAGTAAGCTTGCCTGAAAGGGGGTGGGCTATCCTTACAGGCGATAAGAAAAGGCCGGATGCTGTACAGGCACGGCCCGGCGGAGACCGGTGGCGGACACAAAAAATGATTTCCTTCAGGATGCCGCGTTTCTACAGGGTATACCGGGCTTCCTGTTCCGAAGCAATGCTCCCATGATTGTTTGGAGCTTTCCAGGTTAGCACAGACAGGCGGTTCTTCCGGTCAATCTGTACCGGAAGAACCGCCTGTTTTTTCCTGGATCCGTGATGAAATTGGGCAGACCGTGCAAAGAGGAAGGGCAAGGTGCCAAATCAGCCTTTTCAGAAGATGGCCGACTGTCTTCACCCAGTTTTATTCCCCAAAATACATATGCCTGCAGATGGCATTCATGATGTTTTCTTCCCAGATATAATTGCCGCTGAATTTACCGGCACTCCTGGGATCGTCATCTTCGGCAACGGCTTCCCCATTCATGATATAAAGAAAACCGTTTTTGGTGCCGGGAACCACAAAGACCCCGGCCAATAGACCGTAGGCCTCGCCAGTATGGCCCCACAGGTTCATTACATGGTCCTTGACTACACGGCTGGTTCCCTTGCCGCGAATCGGATAGAGAGAAAGCCCGTAAGCTTCAATGGAGCCTCCGTAGGTATCCCCGTTCCTGCGAGCCGGGTCGTAGCTCCACTGTTCCGTCATCATCTGGTTCATCAGTTCCGGACGCACGACGGTACGGCCATTAAAGACGCCTTTGTTGATGAGCAGGCGCAGGGCATGGCTCAGTTCTTCGTAGGAAATGCGCAGCCCTCCCTGGGGCGCAAAAATGGTGCCGTTGGTGCCGGGACGGTAGCCGCTCAGGCTGTACCCACTGGGGGCGGTCCAGGGCTTTGGCTGGACACCGCGGAAATCATCACACTGCGGGATCCAGGGCCCTGCTTCGTTCCAATCGGAGCCTTCGTTTTTGCGGTAAATGGTACCCAGGTTGGCGAAGGCATTGCGCGACAAGGTAGCTGTAAAGAAACTTGCCTCTGTTTGAAGGTCATTCAAAATATGGGATTTCAGGTATTGATCAAACCGTTGTCCGGTGACGCGTTCGATGATGGTGCCAAGGACACCGAAGTTGATATTGGCATAGACAAAATATTTCCCAGGCTGCTGCCACTTGGACCCGAAATGGTTGCTGCTGTAATAATTGCTGCCGGGACGGAAATATTCCCGGATGGAAACGGACGGCGGCAGGGAGTAGAAGCTGCCGTCGCGGAGGGAAGAGGTGTGCGAAAGGAGCATCCGTACCGTAATCGGTGTGTTCGGGAAATTCGGGTTCCGCAGGGTATAGCCCAGATAGTGGCTGATATCTTCATCAAGGTTGATCTTGCCCTGATCCACGAGCTGCATGATGGTAAAGCCCGTAAACATCTTGGAGACGGAAGCTACACGGAAACGGGTATTTCTCGTTACGGGCAGGTCGCTGCCGCCGGAGCTGGCCCCGATATGACGGCGTCCGGCAAAGTGGCTGTAGACTTCCCTGCCATCTTTAAAAACAATGACGCCGAGCCCGGGAACGTGGGTCCCCGTATTGCCAATCATGGCATCCAGTTCTTTGGTAAGCGCTGTCTTGGAAGCCTGGGAAGGTACACCGCCTTTTATGGGACTCACGGCGCTGACCGGTTTCCTGACTGCCTTTTTGGCAGTTGTTTTTTTCGCTGTCTTTTTAGCAGGAGCCTTAGCAGTGGTCCTGACGGTTGTTTTTACAGCCGGTTTGGCAGCCGCTGCTGCAGAGGCGGAAGCCCCCAGCACCGGCAGGGCGAAAGTAAAAGAGAACGCGGCGGCCAGGACGCCGCAGGTCAATTTGGAATGAAGCATGAAAGCAACTCCTCCTTTATAGGAACCCCGTGATGATAGAAAATGGTTTTCCGAAAAGATCCAGTTTCTTCCAGAAAGATAAACCAGCCGGGGACCTGCCCTCTATTATAGCGGTTTTATATGGGAAAGACAAAAGAGTGGCTGATCTGTGCCTGCCCGCAATCCACTTTAGATGGCCGCCCATCCGTGAATATTTAATATGGGCGGTGGCGATTCGCAGAATGTTACAGGTTTGCAATTTACTCTGGGTTGACGCCTCCGCTCCTTCACTCCTCGACTCGTCTCGTCAACTCCGGAGCGGAGCTCACGGGCGGAAGTTCGTTGTGTCCTTT
>CADBQR010000021.1 GCA_902796945.1 uncultured Acidaminococcus sp. | reverse complement strand
GGCATGATGGCCATGAGCTATGGTTATGTCTACGTTGCCCAGATCAACCTGGGTGCTGACAAGAACCAGGCCCTGAAGGCAATCAAGGAAGCTGAAGCTTATCATGGTCCTTCCCTGATCATTGCTTACGCACCTTGCATCAACCACGGTATCAAACGCGGTATGCAACACTCCTTCATGGAAGCCAAGGCTGCCGTTGACTGCGGTTACTGGTGCAACTTCCGCTACAATCCTGAACTGAGAGAAGCTGGTCAGAAGGCATTCTTCCTCGACAGCAAGGCTCCGAACTATGATGAGTTCGAAAACTTCCTGAAGGGCGAAGTTCGTTATGCTTCCCTGGCTAAGAGCTTCCCGGATCAGGCTGAAGCCCTGTATGCCAAGACGAAGAAGGATGCAATTGAACGCCGCGCTGGCTACGAAAAGCTGGACGCTGAATAAGCTCCTTTAAGTCCTTACCGTTTATAAAAAGCACACCCCTTGTGGGTGTGCTTTTTTCATCCCTTTGGGAGTCTTCTTTTCCTTTCCTCACTTGAATATTTTTTCCAAGATGGCTATAATAAGTTTACGTAAAATTTACTTTACGTTTATAATTTGTTTAAAATCTTTAAGGGGAATTCAATGAGGAGGAGAGAGAAATGGCTGGGCAGGAACAAAGACTTTCCATGACTTCTCCGATTGTCCTGACAAAAGAGAATTTCTATGGAATGGGAACCCATAAAAAGTGTTATCAGCTCCCTCAATTTCCGAACATGTGTGTCAAGATTCCATATAATGATGGGGGCGTCAAGGATCTGGAGCGGGAAATCCGTTACATCCATGTCATGGAACATCAGCATAAGAAAACGGCCCTGCTGCCTGAATATTATGGCCCTGTAAAGACAAATTACGGAACGGGGCAGGTCTTTGAGATGATCTGCAACGCCGATGGATCTCCCTGCCATACCATGGAAGAAGTCCTTGAATCTCCGGAACTGCTGAAACAATATTTCAGTTTATTGGTTGACGCACTTTTGAAGCTGAAAAGGGAATTGGCCGATAAAGAAATCATTACGATGGGACTTTACCCTGAAAATGTTCTTTTCCAGCAGAAGGAAGATGGAACCTATCAGATTCGCCTTGTCAATGATATGGGCTGCAAGACCTTCATTCCGCTTGAGTATATGTTCCATTTTTTTGCCCGCCGTCGTGTTGTGAAACGGTGGCAGGAATTCTGCGAGACCATCATGAGGAAATACCCTTCTCAACTGGCTGCTGAACTGGTCCGGAAGATCGCCTGAAATAAAACCGGCATGAGCATGGAATCACTGGCTGGAGCTGTCGCGAAGGCGACAGCTCCAGCTTTATCCTTCATTGAAGAAACAACCAGGAACCGAAAAACGCCTTACCGCAGGCTTGCGGTAAGGCGTTTGTTCTGTAAGAGAGGAAGGGAACCGGAAAGCGGTTCGGGGAAGCTCCTTTTTCGTCAGTAAACAGCAGGTTTATTCCCCAACATTCGGCAGCGGACCGCCGGCATTTTTCTTCTGCCAGAGGAAGCAGAGAACCAGAATGGCAATTCCGGCAAGGTCCGTGGTGGTACCAGGAATAATCAGGCAAAGACCACCGACGAAGAAGATGATCCGCTGTACAATGTTCAGCGGATGCTGACAGAACCCAATCATGGAAAGGGATAGGCCCCACATTCCAATGACGGCGGTGACCATTGAAAGGAGAATGGTCGGAACCGTTGCATTGATCATGAGCAGCTGAGGTGCCAGAACGAAAATGTAGGGGACTACAAAAGCGGCTATCGCCAGTTTTGCAGCCGTAACACCGGTCTTCATGGGGTTGGAACCGGCAATGCCCGAACCGGCATAGGCTGCCAGGGCAACCGGCGGTGTCACGTCCGCAACGATGCCGAAGTAGAAGGCAAACATATGCGCTGCCAGAACGGGAACCTTCATCTGGATCAAAGCCGGGGCCGCAATGGTGGAGGTGATGACATAGTTGGCCGTTGTGGGGACACCCATGCCAAGAATCAGCGAGGTAATCATGGTAAAGAACATGGCAGGAATCAACTGTCCGTTTGCCAAATCCAAAAGGGCCGTTGCCAGTTTCAGGCCCACGCCCGTTTTGGTGACAACCCCGATGATGACGCCGGCAGAAGCACAGGCAATCAATACACCCAGGACACTTTGGGAACCCTGGATCAGGCCGTCAACGAACTGGCGGAAGGTGATGCGGGTGTTCTTTCTCAGGCAGGCACAGACAATCGTCAGGATAATGGCTACCAAGGCGGAACGCATTGGCGTGTAGCCGGAAACCAGGAGATAGACAATTACGATCAGCGGAAAGGCCAGATGACCTTTTTCTCGGATCAAGGGACCGAATTTCGGCAGTTCTTCCCGGGGTGTGCCCTTCAAACCGTATTTCTTGGCTTCATAATGGACACTCAGCCAGATCCCGGTATAATACAGAATGGCCGGAATAACAGCGGCCTTGACCACTTCAATATAAGGAATCCCTACAAATTCAGCCATCAGGAAGGCGGCTGCGCCCATGACCGGCGGCATCAGCTGTCCGCCCGTAGAGGCGGCCGCTTCCACGGCGCCGGCAAAGGAAGGACGGTAACCCAGTTTTTTCATCATAGGAATGGTGAAAGAACCAGTTCCTGCCACGTTGGCTACAGAAGAACCGGAAACCGTGCCCATGAGGCCGGAAGACAGTACAGCCACTTTTGCAGGTCCGCCAACGGCCCAGCCGGCAAGCGCATTTGCAAAATCAATAAAGAATTTGCCAAGCCCTGTTGCTTCCAGGTAAGCACCAAACAGAATGAACAGGTAGATGAAAGTGGAGGAGACTCCCATTGGAACACCAAAAATTCCCTCCGTAGTGAAATACAGGTGGCTTACCAGTTCCTTGAATCCGACCCCGCGATGAGCCAGGAGACCCGGCATATAGGGGCCGAAAAAGGCATAGATTACAAATACGATGGCAACGGTCAGCATCGGCCAGCCTACGGTACGGCGGGTCGCTTCAAAAACAAGGAGGGTACCGATGATTCCGACAATCATATCGGTATCGTTATTCATTCCGGCGCGCAGGACCAGCTGATTATAATTGACGACCAGGTACATGGTCGCGCCGATGCTCAGGATCGCGAAGATTACATCAACGGGGTGCATTCCCCTGCGGGACCAGGATTTCCGTCCCGGATAGAGAAGAAAAATCAGCGTCAGGCCAAACATCAGGTGTACCGTGCGCTGTATATGCGCGTCCAGGACCCCAAAAATGGCCGTGTAGAGCTGGAAAACGGCAAAGAGGATACAGATGCCGGCAATGATATAATGCCATGCCCCTATAGGATCTCTTTTGTCGGATTCTTTATCGTATTTTTTCATGACTTCTTCTGCAGACATTGTTTCCGTTGCTGCCTGCTTCTTTTCTTCAGTCATACGTCCACATCCCTTCCCTGGAAGAATCAATTCATCAACCAGAATTTATATCGTTTCATGACCTTTACGTCTACGCGGACGCCTTCTCCGAAGCGTTTACACAGATCATAGGTTATTTGGTGACAGGTAATATCCGGTTTCGCCTGAATGGCCGGCCGGAAGGAAACTGTGCGATAAGGACGGTTCATGGTCAGATCAAATTTCCCATCTTCTTTTCGACTCACGAAAGTCCCTTCTGCAGGGCTGTAGGGAAGGCCCACCCCATAAGATTCATAGACAGTGTGGGTCATGACCATATCGTCTGGCCCGTTGATCCGAAAATATTCATAGCAGGGAGTAAGCTGGACCGAATGGGTATAGTGATAAACCCATTCGTCCCCAGGCGCAACCGGCACGGCTACGGCACTGCCCTTTTCCGGAATCAGTACGAGCAGGAGCTGTCCTGCATAGGGGAGAAAAAAGATTGCGACGCACAGCAGCAGGAATAAAAATATGATGCCAGGTTTTCTAAAAAAAGACCGAACCCCACTGGAGGGTGGTGTTCGGTCTGTAGATTTAGTCATGACAATCGCCGGTCTTTACTTATTTTTCCTTGAAGTATTTATCGGCGCCGCCATTCAGAGGAATGGACATACCTTCCGTTGCGGATTTCTTTGTGATCATCTTGGCAATGCTGTGAGCTGCCTGCATGCGGTCCAGATGCGTGTACAGGGCCTTAACGATATCGTAGCCCAGGTCATCCTTCATTTTATCCGTCACAACCAGCATGCACTTAACAGAGACGGAAGAAACGTCAACATCAAGCTTATTGTAGGTCTTGGCCGGAATGACAGTCTTCGTATAGTATGGATACTTTTTGACCAGCTTATCCGCCAGGTCACCGTCAATCGGAACCAGCACTACATCATGCTGGGTTGCCAGATCCTGGATTGCGGCCGTAGGGAATCCGGCAGTCAGGAAGGCTGCATCTACGTTTCCGTCCTTCAGAGCGGAAGAAGCTTCGGCAAAGGACAGATACTGGGCCTTGATATCATCGTAGGTAATTCCGGCCATATTGAGGATCTGACGGGCGTTGGCTTCAGCACCGGAACCAGCGGCACCAACAGCCACGCGCTTGCCCTTCAAATCAGCAATTGTCTTGATTCCTGTATTTTTGGTAGTAACAATCTGAATGGTTTCCGGATACAGGGTAGCAAGGCCTTTCAGGTTCTTGACCTGTTTTCCTTTGAACATTTCCACGCCATTGACAGCGTAGTAGGCAATATCGTTCTGGATAAAGGCCACATCGACCTGGCCTTCCTTCAGCATATTGACGTTAGCAACGGAGGCACCGGTGGATTGGGCCGTTGCATTGGCGCCCTTGATATTCTTGTTCAGGATATCGGCCAGGGCACCGCCTAGCGGATAATAGACACCGGCCGTACCGCCTGTGGCAATATTAATGAATTTCTTTTCGCCGCCGGAACTGCCGGATTTTTTGTCACCACCACCGCAGCCTGCTACCAGGGATGCTGCTGTAGCCATAGCCAGAAGTGCGACCAACATTTTCTTTGCTTTCATCGTTCTCTCCTCCATCCAAGTAAAGTGATAAATTAAAAATGATAATTATTTACCGAACGATAGTAAAAATAGCAAAACAATTTGTTCGATATGAAAAGTATATCCTTATAGTTACAAAATGTCAAGAACGTTCTATTCAAGGTGTAATGTAACAAACGTTACATTACACCTTGAATACACAATGTATACTGTGTACAGATGTGGGAAAAATGCCACGGGTATCAGAACGAAAAAAGAACGAAAATACAAAAGCATAAGAAAATTCTGATAATAAGTCAAAATGAAAAAATGATGGATTAACCTTGATTTTATGGCAGTATAATAAAATCATCTCTTCTTCTGGTTGAATGAAGAGTGGCATTTTTTGCCGTGAAAGATATGGGAAAAAGAAAAAACAGGAAAAAATCGAGGACGAAAATGTAAAAATACAAGGAAATGCAATTCTTTTTAAAGTCCATATATAAAAGACAAATGTATGTATTGAATAGATAAAAACCGAGAAACATCGATAGATTATTTTCATGGTTTCCGTAGTACCGCAAGGAAACCAATTGAAAATGTTTGAATAATGTTCATATCTTCCCGAATAATATATTTTTTTAATTCTTTTTATACGTCGGGAAAATACAGTGAGATGATCCCTGTGTAAAATCCTCGTAAAATTGCCGATTCCTGCGGCATTTATATAGCTTGAACTATTAAGATGTGGTAAAATTTTGTAATGGAAAAGTAAAAACATGGTAAGACGCATGTAATGGAAGGACTTATTCTTAGCAAGCTGACGGGGGAGATTACGTTGCTTCAATTCTTCTTGTTTTTAGGCGGTATTTCGCTCTTTCTTTACGGTATGCAGCTCATGGGTGATGGGTTGCAGCAGGCTGCCGGCAGTAAACTGCAGCGTATATTAGGGGCCCTCACCAAGCGCACCATTTATGGGGTCGCTTTGGGAGCAGGGGTTACTTCCATTTTGCAATCATCCAGTGCCACGACCGTCATGACGGTCGGCCTGGTCAATGCAGGGCTCATGAACCTGCAGCAGGCATTTGGTATCGTCATGGGCGCCAATATAGGGACCACGATTACGGCACAGTTGATTGCCTTTAATCTGACCGATTACATCACCCTGATCCTGGCCGTAGGCTTTTTGATCCGTACCGTTGCCAAAAAACGCCAGATGCGGGATATTGGCCAGGTTCTTCTCGGCTTTGGTATCCTGATGCTGGGCATGGCCATGATGAGCAATTCCGTGGCACCTCTCCGCAAAAACGCAGCGGTCGTCAGTTTCATCGGCCGCTTCTCCCATCAACCGGTTCTCGGGTTATTGGTTGGCCTGTGCATGACCGTCGTGATCCAGTCATCCAGTGCAACGGTCGGGATCCTGATGGCGATGGCCGGACAGGGCCTGATTCCTCTGGAAGGGGCTGTCCCGGTCCTGCTCGGGGATAACATCGGTACCTGCATCACGGCGGTACTGGCCACGCTGCAGGCGAATATCAACGCCAAGCGGGTTGCATTATCCCATGTACTTTTCAATCTGATTGGCAGTATCATTGCCATCATTCTGCTGGATCAATTCCTGGCACTCGTCCTGAAAGTCTCCCCGGCTGGAAACATTGCCCGCCAGATTGCCAATGCCCATACCATCTTCAATGTAGTCAATACCATCCTGTTCCTTCCCTTTGCAGGGCAATTTACCAAATTGGTGGAACGGATTATGCCGAATAAGTCTGGCGAGATTTCCTACCAGCCCAAATTCCTGAATGAAAACATGCTTGATACCCCGGCCATTGCCCTCAGCCTGGCTAAGAAAGAACTGATCCGTATGGGGAATCTTGCCCTTGGGAACATCCGGCGGGCTTTCAGCTGTATCAATACCTATGATCCTAAAAAGGTCAAATACATCAAGGAACATGAACCCGTTGTGGACAGTCTTGAAGAAGCCATCACCGTGTATCTGACAAAGATGTCGGAAAAGAATCTGAGTGAGGAACTGACCAACATCCATACGGGGCTGCTCCACTGCTGCATGGACCTTGAGCGTATTGGCGACCATGCTGAAACGATTGCCAAAAGAGTCAAATCCATGAATGAAGATGGCGTTTCGTTCTCACCGCAGGCGAGTGAGGAAATGAAGGAAATCGGCGATATGGTCATTCAGACCTATGCCGATGCCCTGAAAGCCCTCGAGGATAATGACGTGAAACTGGCTCAGGCTACATTGGAACGGTCACATCAGGTCCGCAAAAAGGAAAAGGCGATGCGCCGCAGCCATGTGGACCGTCTGAATAAGGGAATCTGTACTCCCGAAACAGGATTTGTCATGCTGGAGCTGCTGCTCAATATGAAGCGGGTTTCTGACCATGCCCAGAACCTGTGTGAAATCGTGCTGGGTGAATTTTAAATCAATAAGGTGATGAAGGAGCGGACGGGGTCAAAACCGGCTGGCTCCTTTTTTTGTGTCCATGCTGCAAGGACATGGAAAATCATCGGAGGGGCAGTTGGCTTCCTGTTTTTTATGAAAAAGTCGCATGCTTTCTTTTTGGATGCTCCGGGCCGGATAATTTTCTTGACGTGATGTATCCATCTTGGTATCATTACATTCGTGAGCACTACATATAGTACTTTAATTGAGAGTAAAAAGGTATAAGCCTGGAAGCCACGTGTTTCCGGGCTTTTTCTTCGTGACGGCAAAAATACGGCAAAAAATTTAAAGCAG
>CADBQR010000020.1 GCA_902796945.1 uncultured Acidaminococcus sp. | reverse complement strand
GGCGGAACTGGCAGACGCGCTAGCTTCAGGAGCTAGTGGGGGCAACCCCGTGGAGGTTCAATTCCTCTTGGCCGCACCATTTTTTTACTCAGAAATCGCTATGCGGTTGTGGCGGAAAGGCAGACGCGTCAGCTTGAGGGGCTGGTGAGAGCAATCTCATGCGGGTTCAAGTCCCGCCAACCGCACCATTTAATGATAGAATGAAAAGGTTGAAGCCGTCGGAAAAGGGTCCGGCGGTTTTTTTGATGCCCGGCAACCCGGCTGGTTCCTGTTTCGGCAGGAATCTTTTTTTATGCTTCAAAACAGAAAGCGTTCCTCCGCCAGGGGTAAAACGGGAACCGTTCCCTGTAAAAAGTACCGCTTGCTGTCAGGCTTTGATGATTCTTTGCGTTTGTCTGCAGGATTGACTACCGATAAAATAATTTACATGATATAATAATGATTGTTAATAATGTGAAAGCAATCGAAGCATCTTTACTCTTTAATGAAAGGAATTTTGTGATGAAAAAACAGACAAGGACCTCGATCCTGTTGGCTTTGGCTTTATTGTCCTCCCTGCCTGTCCCTGGCTGGGCGGCTTCCCTGCCCCTTGAACCTGGTGATTATACTTCCGGGGAAACCCTCTCCGTACCGGGCGGCCAGTCCGTCATTACGGAGCGGGGTACCTATACCATCAAAAATGCAGACCGGACGCTCCATGTAAAAAATGAAAGCCCGACCCTGAAGCTGTTGACCGTTTCGGGAGGCAATGACGTCGTCATCAACGGCAGCATTGCCGTTTCCGGAAAGAATCTGCTAAACGGCGGCAAGGCCGTCGACAATGGCTCCGTGACGGTCAACGGCAATTTCACCTATGACGTGGACAACCAGGGCGTCACGGCCGGATCCGGCAATCTTTTTAGCATCGGCAGCGTGCCCGGGACGGCAGATACGGCGTTCACGGTGACGGGCGACCTGACCATGAAGAACACCATGGACAAGGCCACCGGTTCCATGTCCCTCATGACGGCTTTTGGCAAGAACACGAACGTCACGGTTGGCGGGAACCTGTACCTGTACAACCGCATGACGGAAGAAGTGACCGGCGAAACGAGCGGTGCCAATGTGCTCTACGCCAATAACGGGGCGCGCATCACGGTCAACGGGGAACGGACGGGACTGTACGCCATTGCCAGCAACCCTGACGCCATTACGGCAAAAGGGGAAAGTACGATTACCTTAAACAGCACGCAGAACAAGGTGGTCGGCAACCTGAGCTTCATCGATGCGACGGGCGGTCTCGGACTGGCCAACGGCGGTACGGTGAAGGCGGTCTTCGACGGCCCGGAATCCTGCTGGTGGGGCGACGAGCAGAACTATATCCCCATTTGGCGTGACCGTTGGGGAGGCCTGACGCATTTGACACAGCTGGGCACGCTTGACTTCACGTTTAAAAATGGCGCCGAATGGTTCTATTTCGGCGATGACTGCTATTACGTCAAAAGAGTCTCTTTCCTTGGCCTTCAAAAACTCCCCGTGGCCCGCGCCAAATACCTTTCCGCCATCACGTTGGAAGACGGCGGCATCGTGAACCTGCAGGACGCGGATATCCAGCAGAAACTGGCGTCCGTGGAGGGCCTGACCGATGTCTATCCAAAACTGAAGGAAATCCAGCATGACTTCGTCACCATCGGCGATTTGAAGGGAACGAACGGCATCTTCAAGCTGGACCTCAATGTGCAGGATAAGGCGAAGAGTGACATGATCTATGTCGAAAATGCTACCAACCCTGGCACGCACCATCTCCAGGCCCCGCTGACGGAAGAAGAACTGACCGGCCTGTCGCAGACGAACACGCTGCGGTTTGCCACGACGGCAAAAGCGGCGAGCGGCGTTTCCTTCGTCTATGACATGCCCGTGTATGATGACAGCCTGTATGATTATACAGCGCTGGTCGGGACGAGTCCCTACAAAGCGGACGATGCAGAAAATGCCATCTATAACAGCAAGGTCGGCGGCAGCGGAAATCCGGGGGATACAAATGCAACTACCGGCGTTTCCAGATTCTTTGAAACGTCCCAGGATGCGCTGGACACCACCTTCGAAAGCGGCACCAACTGGTTCCTGTACGGCGCCACGCCGCGTGTCAAACCCGTTGTGACCCGCCTGGCAAAAACAGCCGTTGGTGCCTACGATTTTTCCCTTGACATGGACCGCCTGAATAAACGTCAGGGAAGGGCGCAGTATCTTGACTCCGGGAAAAACGGGCTCTGGGTCCGCCTGGAGCGCAGCAATACCGAACGGGACCAGCTGGTGGACGGAACGGCGACGATGGGCCAGATCGGCTATGACCGGCTGCTCGATAGCGGGCGCCATCGTCTTGGCCTGGCCTATGACTATAAGAAAGGCAGCTACACCCTTGATGGAAAGGGCGGCTCCGGGGAAAACAGACGGCGCGAGGTGCTTTTATACGATACGATCCGCTTGGACGATGCCGGCTCCTATCTGGACCTGGTGGCCCGCTACGGCAGGCTGAACCACGATTTCAAGGCATACCGGGATGTCGGGC
>CADBQR010000019.1 GCA_902796945.1 uncultured Acidaminococcus sp. | reverse complement strand
GTCTGTGCATAATACCAGATTCCCAGGAAGAAAGCGATAGGCTGACAAGAAAAGGTCATGATGGCGATATAAAAGGGAGATTTCGATTAATAAAAAATAGTTAATAGAAAAACTAAAAACGGATTGCAGGTTTAGCAAGGCGTTATCTATTCAGTTTTAACCTCAAAACTCAAAACTCAACGCTCAACCCTGTTTATTGCGGTCTGCGAACTGCGATCCGCGTTCTGCGGTCTGCGAACTGCGGTCCGCGATCTGCGATCTGCGGTCTGCGATCTGCGATCTGCGTTCCGCTGCCTTGATTCAGCGCTGGTCTTTCACCTTCGCTGGCCCATAACTTTATTATTATGACCTTCGTCCAACCTGGGTTGGACCTCGGCTATCGACTGCTGAATAAAGCTGCTCCATTCAGGCTTTCCGCAGCGATGTATCGACAATACTTTATTCTCACCGTACGTTATTTAAGAATTAAATGATACTCATAAAAGTTATTGACTTTTATTGTATACAATGCAAGGGTGTGTTATAATTGTGACATAGCTGTGGACGGAAACTGGAATCCGGACTCAAAAAAAATAGGGGGTTATACGCATGGGTGGATTTGTTCTTAAGCTCAATATGTTCCAATCCTTGGCACTCGCAGTCGTATCCATTTGGCTCGGCCAATGGTGCCGTGAAAAGATGCCTGTACTGAAGAAGTATTGTCTTCCTGGTGCAGTTGTCGGCGGCACGATCGTTTCAATCATTTCTTTGATTCTGTATTCAACCGGTGTTTGCGAATTAAGCTTTGATTACAAAGTAGCAAACAACCTCTTCTATTGCATCTTCTTTGCAGCCAGTGGTGCTGCAGCCAGCTTGTCCCTGCTGAAAAAAGGCGGTAAACTTGTCATTATCTTCTGTATTTCCGCTGCTGTCCTTGCAATTCTGCAGAATATCCTGAGTATGGGTATTGGTAAGGTCATGGGTGTCGATCCCCTGATCGCACTGATGACTGGTTCCACTCCGATGACCGGTGGTCATGGTAACGCTGCTGCTTTTGCTCCTATGGCTGTTGCCAAAGGTGCTTCCGCTGCACTGGAAGTTGCTATTGCTTCCGCTACGTTCGGCCTGATTTCCGGTTGCATCATCGGTGGTCCTTTTGGTCGTTGGATCATCAGAAGACATCATCTGGAAGATCCCGCTCTGGATGGACAGGCTGAAAAGGCTGAAGAAACCGGTAAGGAAATCGGTACGGCTATGTTCAACGGCGACGTTGTCAAGGCTATGTACCTGATGTGCTTCTGCCTCGGCATTGGTGCCGTATTCATGGCAATCCTGAAGAGCATCCATGTTTCCTTCCCGATTCACGTATGCTGCATGCTCGGTGGTATCCTGGTTCGTCTGTATCTGGATAAGAAGGGGAACACCCCTGAATCCATGTACGAAGCCATCAACACCGTTGGTGATTTCTCCCTGGGTCTGTTCGTATCGCTGTCCATTATTTCCATGAAACTGTGGCAGCTGTCCGGACTGGCTGGCCCGATGATGGTAATGCTGTTCGCTCAGGTTATTTTCATCATGATCTACTGCTACCTGGTCGACTTCTTCATCTGCGGCAAGAACTATGATGCCGCCATCATCGCTGTTGGTCATACCGGTTTCGGTCTGGGTGCTGTACCTGTATCCATGACCACCATGAAGACCGTTTGCGACAAGTACAGATACTCCAAACTGGCCTTCTTCGTAGTTCCGGTAATCGGTGGCTTCCTGAGCAACATCACGAACGCCATCATCATCACGAACTTTATCAACATTGCTGCAGGTATGCGGTAATTTTCCTGAGTTCCCAAAAGACACGAACCAGTTCCAGGTGGTTCGTGTCTTTTTCTGTCTTTTTTCGGTAGCAAGATGACGGGGCTGCCCTTAGACATTTTGACCATTTTATGGTATGATAAATAAAAATCATCACCCTGGGGATGTACTGGTTTCGACGGGGGTAGATGTGGTGTGATAAGCGAGCTGGGATTCCATCAACCCCATTAAACGGTGGAAACGCGTTATAAACGCAGACGATTCTTACGCTTTAGCAGCTTAAATTGCTAACGTTCCTTTCTTTCATTCCTGCTGAAAGAGAGTGAACGACACTTGCAGGATACCCGGCAGCCAATTCTCGGAGGCTGCTGTGGGAAATCCATCGAGATAGCGACTGATTAGCCCGCCAATAGGCGATGATGCCGCGAAATAAAGTATGTTGGATGCGCTCGGAGAAAGTTGCATTGCAATGCTTTCGGACAGGGGTTCGACTCCCCTCATCTCCACCAAATAAGCATTTGCGCGAAATTCCTTTGAGGAGGAATGGGTTCGCGCTTAACCATAGATTCGAGGGCGGTCCGGAATGACCGTCCTCGTGTCGTTTTCTGCGGCCTGTGGGCGGCAGCTGTTTTTTGGCCCGCTGCCAGAAAGCGCAAGCGGCAAAGGCCCGGAGCTTTACGTGACACCGGTCGGGGCCTTTCTTCAA
Source organism: uncultured Acidaminococcus sp. (assembly GCA_902796945.1). GTDB lineage: Bacteria > Bacillota > Negativicutes > Acidaminococcales > Acidaminococcaceae > Acidaminococcus. The sequence goes on along the minus strand of CADBQR010000019.1, from coordinate 9,901 downwards.
CCATCGGGGAGCATGGGTCCTGAGACAATAGAACAAATCACATTCATGGAGGAAAAAAATCATGGGACTGCGGTTAAGACGGAGTATCAACCTTGGTGGTGGCTTCCGTATCAATCTGAGCAAGAGCGGAATCGGCTACAGCTGGGGAATGAAGGGAGTGCGGTTCACGAAGACGGCGCGCGGAACGGCACGAAAAACATATTCCCTGCCTGGAACGGGCCTGTCCTATGTGGAAGAAAGTGGCAGGAAAGGTTCCCGCGCACCTGGACAGAATGGGGGACCGAATCCGGCGCAGTCTGCCGCCATGGACGCGGTGAGCACGGAAAATGTAACCATCGGGGACTACCAGCCGGCCGAATATGCCGCGCTGCTGACCCGCCTGAAAAAGGTACAGCGGACGAATCTGATCAGTAATTGCCTGATTGCAAGCATCCTTTTCGCGGGTTTTCCCCCGTTTCTTGTGACCGGTATCGCCGGCATCCTACTTAAAATCTTTGTCCGTACCAGAATGAAAGTTCCAATGGAATACACTTTTGATGAGGAGGCGAAAGCCGCCTATGAGGACCTTTCTGCCATTTGGATGAGCCTGAACAAGAATCAGAAATTCTGGCAGACCGTTTCAGAAAGCAAGCTGGAACAGCGGACCAACGGCGGCGCCACCCGCGGACTCAACCGCATCCGCGCCAAGGCAATCAATCAGCTGCCGTTTTCCGTGGATTCGAACATACGGCCCTTTGGCCTGAAGCTGCGCAAGCAAAATGTCTATTTCATGCCCGATAAGGTTCTTGTAGTTTCGCCTGGGAATGTGGGGGCAATCAGTTATTCGGACCTTACGATGCACTTTGGGACAATCTGCTTTGTGGAAAGAGATTCCGTGCCAAAGGATGCAAAGGTGGTGGGACAGACCTGGCTCCGGGTGAACAAAAACGGGACGCCCGACAACCGCTTCAAGCAGAATCGACAGGTCCCCGTTTGTGAGTATGGTGAAGTACTTATCCAGTCCAATTCTGGCCTTCATATCGAATTGATGTGTTCCAACGTGGAAACCGTCCAGGAGATGAGCGAAGCGGCAGCACGCTTTTCAGCCTTCCTTTCGTAAGGAAGTTCAATCCGTTTTCCGTCGGTTCCGGAGGGCGGCTTGCGGCAGCCTGTGACCGGAACTTTCCTCTGGCACAGGATCAGGGCATTGAAGGAATGGCCGATTTATAGTAAGATAATTAGAATAGTATGTTTTGAATTCTATTTTGAATGATAAGGTGAATATGATGGAATTACATGAATCAGGGGAAATGTATCTGGAAACCATACTGGTACTGAAAAATCGTCTGGGCCTTGTCCGTTCAATCGATATTGCCAATGAAATGGGGTTTTCCAAACCCACCATCAGTGTGGCCATGAAGAAATTCCGGCAGGATGGCCTCGTTGAAATGGACGAGTCCGGTTTCATCAACCTGACGGAGGAAGGACGCGATATTGCGGAACGGATCTATGAACGGCATCAGGTTATTTCCCATATCCTGATGGCGCTGGGCGTATCCGAAAAAAATGCGGTCGCCGATGCCTGCAAGATTGAACATGATATCAGCGATGAAACATTTGCTGTCCTGAAAAAAGAATATGTCCGCTTAATCAACAAACGATAAATGAGTCCTGAAAGGCCTTGTCCGTATGGCGGGGCCTTTTTTGAAGAGTATCGGCAGGTCCTGCAGGCAGAACCTTTTCCGGTACTTTTTCCATCATCCGGGACCGATCAGGGTCGATGATTTTAGAAACGAGAGCGATTTCGGGAAGGTGATGTAATGGAATACACGTTGGTGAAAAACCGGCTGCCCCAGGGAGCCGAGGCGGTCCGCCGCGCTGTCTTCATGGAGGAACAGGGCTTTACCGTTGAATTTGATGAGATTGATCAACGCGCCTTTCACGGCCTGCTGACAGAGGGAGGGAAGCCCATCGCCACGTTCCGCCTTTTCAGGGGCCGTGAACCGGGCATCTATATCCTGGGGCGGGTCTGCGTGGTCAGGGAAAAACGCCATCTTCACCTTGGCACCCTGCTGTTGCAGCATGCGGAAGCAGAGGCCCTGAAAGAAGGAGCCCGGGAAATACGTCTCTGTGCCCAGGTACGGGCCAGCCATTTTTATGAGACCCAGGGGTACGCTTCCTATGGGCCCATTGCGGATCAGGAAGGTGTCCCTCATCAATGGATGAAAAAAAGCCTGGTGCAATAGCGCAATCAGGGAAGAAAACGGGTCCCTTCGGATTTTTTTGCCAATGCAGATGAGGGGCAATCTTTCCTGGAGGTCCGTTCCCGGCGCCTTCTGAAAATCCGGCTGGGAGAGAACCTGCTGCCTCCGGCCTTTTCAATTTTTTAAGACCGCGGTATAATAAAATGTAAAATCTTACCAATGGCATGATTCGCGTCGGCGCGGATCCTCCCATGGAAAGGAACAAAAAATGGATAGACAGCAAACTGTATTGATTGCAGATGATGAGGCCCAGATCCGCGAAATCCTGAGCTTATATTTTAAAAAAGAAGGCTTCAAGGTCATTGAGGCCGCTGACGGGGCGGAGGCCCTTGTCCAGATCCAGGCCGGAAAACCGGATATCATTCTCCTGGATATCATGATGCCCGTTCTTGATGGCTTTGAGGTCTGCAAACAGGTCCGTAAGATTTCCGATGTGCCCATCATTATGCTGACGGCGAAGGATTTTGATGACGACCGCATTCTCGGCCTGGAAATGGGTGCTGATGACTACATCTCCAAACCCTTCAATACCCGTGAAGTCGTAGCCCGGGTCAAAGCCGTCCTGCGCCGCAGCAGCCAGTTCCTGCAGTCCCAGAACAAGCAGGTCCTGGAATACCCGGACCTGATGATCAACCTGAGCGAATACCGCGTGGTTGCCTTTGGACGGGAAGTGACCTTTACGGCCAAGGAAATGGAACTGCTCTGGTGCCTGGCCTCCAACCCCGGCATTGTTTTCTCCCGCAATCAGCTGCTGGAGAAAATCTGGGGATACACCTACTATGGAGATACACGTACCGTTGATACCCATATCAAGCGGGTCCGACACAAACTGGATATCCCCAAGGATGCCAAGTGGGACATCGTGACCGTATGGGGCGTCGGGTACAAGTTTGAGGTCAAAAAGTGAAAAAGTCATTAAGTACCAGGCTCATGTATAGTTACATGGGCCTTATTGTAATTATTATCGTCGGGATTTCCATCGGTCTCTCATACCTGATTACGGATTACTTCTTCCGTACGAAGGAAAGGGAACTGAACCAGAAGGGGAGCGAGGTGGCCCTCATTGTCCGCTATTTCAATACGGCCGGGACCAGTTCATCCATCCTTTCCCAATACCTGACCAGTGTTGACCAGTTGATCGGGGCCCGTATCTGGATCTTTGACTCCGATTACCGTCTGATCAACGCCTCTGAATCCAGCGGGGATATGGAGGCAGATCTGCGCAGCGCCCATGAACCACCGGAAGAGGCCCTGGAAAAGAACCGGAAATCCCGGAAAATCAGCTCCGTCCAGGCCATCGACCAGCAGCTCCGGGAAGGAGGACCCCTTAATGACCGGGTCAAATCCATCCTGGCCAGCGTCTATGAACGGAACCGGGTCAATGCCCGCCTGTTCCACCCTTACTATAAGGAACAGGTCCTTCTGGTCGGCCTGCCCATGGAGGATTCCCATCAGCAGGTCGTCGGGGCCATCCTGTTGGCTGCTCCTATTGACGGACTCAACCGGGTGCTTCGCGACATTTACATCTATACCATCATCGTCGGGATCGTTGCCCTGGTCGTCAGCATCATCATCGTCAGCGGACTGACACGGCGCCTCGTCAAGCCCCTTGTGGACATGAAGAATTCCGCCAAGGCCATTGCTTCCGGGGATTATTCCCTGAAGGTCATTGTGGACGGGGATGACGAAGTTTCGGACCTGGGACGGTCCCTGAACTCTTTGGGGCGGGACCTGGAGCAATTTGTCCTGAAAACGAATAAAATGGAAAAGCTGCGTCGTGATTTCGTGGCCAACGTATCCCATGAACTGCGCATGCCCATTACCATTATCCAGGGATACAACCAGGCCATTCTCGATGGTACCGTCACGGATCCGGAGGACATCAAGAAGTACCGCCAGCTCATCAACAATGAAACGGAACGGCTGGAGCGGCTGATCAATGAACTGCTTGAAATCAGCCGGCTGCAGCGCAAGGAAAATGAGGAACTGGAGCCGGTCCCACTGGGCCAGATCACGGAAAACGTGGTCAATATGATGGAAGTCCGGGCCAAGAAACGGGACATTCGTCTGGAAAGCTATATCGATGACAGCCTGATGGTCATGGGCAATGGGGATCGTCTTTTCCAGCTGGTCATGATCCTGGGCGATAACGCCATGAAGTACTCGCCGGACTCCTCGTCCATTGTGTTCCAGGTCATGCAGAACGGCAAGAAGGGAACGGTCCTGACCGTCAGCGATCATGGCTGCGGGATTCCCGAGGAAGATATTCCCTATATCTGGGAACGTTTCTATAAAGTCGATAAATCCCATTCCCGTAACATTCCTGGAACCGGCCTGGGGCTGGCGATTGCCAAGGAAATCATTCGCATCCATAAGGCGAAGGTACAGGTCCGGAGCAAAGTGGGGCAGGGTACGACCTTTATCATTTCCTTCCCGCCCGTACCGAGCCAGGACACCCGGAATAAGGACCGCAGGGCGGCGGAAGTGGTTGAAAAAGTGGAACCCATTCCCGACGACGACCCCGTCGAACATAAAGGAGAGTGAGGGTATGCAAAAGAAGACACGGTTTCTGCTGACACTGTGCTGCCTGGCTTTTCCCCTGGCGGTTGGTGCCGCTGCTGCGCCATCGGCTGCTCCCCTGAAAGATGATCAGAAAGCCCTGACCGGTTTTTATCACCGGGGCAATGAAATTGCGGCCGTCCGTCAGGATGGGGATGCACTCCATTTCTACTATCAGCAGAACGATTCCATGAAGGTGGATACCTGGAACCGCTTCGGCATGTGGAAGCTGCGCGGTAATACCTACGAAATGAATGAATCGGGTCCTGCTTCGCGGGCGTCCAGTACCGTTCGTTTTGAGCGGCATGCATCCGGCATTGCTTCTGCCCTGACAATTGGGCAAAAGCAGTACCTTCGCTATGTGCCCGTTGACGGAGCAGGAAACCCGCTGTCCCTGGCGTCGGCAGAAGAGGCGGCAGATGAACCCGACGAGATGCCCCTTGACGAAGAGGCCCTGGTTGGTTTCTACCATGGTGGTGGAGCAGTCCTGGCCGTACGGGAAAACGAAGGTCAGCTGCAGCTGCTCTATAAGACGTCCAACGACGACAAGGATTTCAGTCAAAGTAACTTCATCAGCCTGACCAAGAACCGCTATGATCAGTATGAGCTGCATGAAGCCGGACCTTATACGGGCGCTGTCAGTGAAGTCCGTTTCAGCCGCGACAAGGACGGCAACGGCATCAGTATGGTCATCGGTTCCCGGGCCTATACCCGGACCTTTACGCGGGGAGAAAACGGGAAGCCAACGCGTTTCAAACCGTCAGCCCCGATGGAAACCCTTCGGCAGGAAGCGGCCAAGGTGCCGGTTCCAGTAAAGCCCCATGACAAAACGGCCCACTTAGTGGATATCACAACGGTGGTTCCTTCCGTAAAACTGGACCTCCAGTATGCCAGTGACCGGAACCTCTTTGGGACGCCCCTGGTGACCTCCCCAAAGGCCCTTTTGGACCAGAATGCAGCCAACGCCCTGGCGAAGGTCCAGCAAAGCCTGGCCCCCTATGGGTACGGACTGGTTATCTGGGAAGGGTATCGTTCCTACCGCGATTTTGTGACGGCGAAACTGGCCCTTGGACCATCCCGTGCTTCCATGCTGCCAACGCAGCAGGAAGGCTTTTCCCACAACACGGGACGGTCCGTCGATGTCAGCCTCTGTGACCTGGAAAGCGGGGAAGTGGTTCGCATGATTTCTGATTTTGACGAGCCATCGCCCGCCCAGTTCGGTCATTTTGCCGGCGGAACCAGTCTGCAGCGCTGGCAGCGGAACCTGCTGCGCCGCGTGATGGAAGAGAATGGATTCAAGGCCAGCGATATGGAGTGGTGGCACTTTGATTTCGACGCCGGCAGCGAATATGAACTCCTGAACGAGTAACCCGCCCGGTCCTGTCTGCCCTGCCCGGCTTCGGCCCATGGCGTCAAAGGCAGCTTATGGCATGGCCTCCGTTGGTGCTTGGACCCGGTGCCGTACTGAAAAAAAGCTCTCGATGTGATAAAATAATAAAGATAAGAATTGAAGGAGGAATTCCCATGAACGTATATGATGAAATGAACAAACTCTGTGAAGCCCTGCGCGATACCCATGAATTCAAGAAAATCCAGGAAGCCAAGGGCAAACTGAAGACCGATAAGGATGCTGAAAACATGGTCAAGGATTTCCTGAAGCAAAAATCGGAAATCGAACTGGTCCAATACCAGGGGAAAAAGCCGGATGACGAACAGGTCAAGAAAATGCAGAAACTCTATGAAGTCCTGCAGCTCAATCCCGTTGCCAGCGAATACCTGCAGAACTACATTCGTTTCCAGATGATGATCGGTGATCTGTCCAAGACGCTGGGTGATACCATCAAGGAAGCCGTAGAATAATGAACCTGGACGCATTTCGCTCCTGGCTGGAGCATCACTTTTCCGGGCGTTTCCTTGAAAACGCCCCTATGTCGGAATACACGTCCTTTCACATCGGTGGACCGGCGGATGTATTGGTGAACCCGCGGAACGGGGAGGAAATCCGAACCCTCCTGGAAGCAGCCCGGCAGCAGTCGGTACCCGTCACCATTCTGGGCAACGGGTCCAACCTTCTTGTCCGGGATGGCGGGATCCGGGGCCTTGTCATCAAGATTGGCAACAACCTTAATGATTTAACGGTCAAGGGCAGCCGTATCCAGGCCGGAGCCGGCGTGTCCCTGGCGGCCATCAGCAACCGGGCCTGTCAGGAAGGACTGACAGGACTTGAATTTGCCGTGGGCATCCCGGGCAGTCTGGGCGGTGCCGTGCTGATGAATGCCGGTGCCTATGACGGGGAAATGGCCCAGGTCGTGGAAACAGTCCGCGTACTGGCGCCGGACGGTACCATCAGGGAACTGTCCCATGATGACCTTGATTTTTCCTACCGACATTCATCTTTACAGGATGGTTCGTCCGTGATCCTGGATGTCCTTTTTCACCTGAACGCAGGGGAGAGGGACGCCATTCGCGCTAAAATGGACGAGTTTACCCTGCGGCGTCGCACGAAACAACCCCTGGACCTACCCAGTGCCGGCAGTATGTTCAAACGCCCGAAAGGTTATTTTGCAGCGGCCCTGATTGATGAAGCAGGCCTGCGGGGCTACCGTGTCGGGGACGCCCAGGTATCGGAAAAACATACCGGTTTTGTTGTCAACCGGGGTCACGCAACGGCCTCCGAAGTACTGGCACTGATCCGGGATGTCCAGGATAAAGTCTTTGCCTTCGCCGGTGTCCATCTGGAACCGGAGGTACGTATTATCGGAGAAGATAAAAAAGAGTAAGAAGCTGGTTTCCCCGATGTTTCCAGCATCAGGCCGGCTTCGTCCGGAGAGAGATCCGTACCGCTTCAGGTGCGGGGGAAGGCGGTATTGAATGAACAAAGGGTATTTCTTTATATTTCTCACGGCATTCCTTTTTGGAACCATGGAAACGGCACTGAAATTCTTCGGCAATCTTTTTCATCCGATCCAGATTACGGTGCTGCGCTTTTTTGTGGGCGGCGTTTTCCTGCTTCCCATGGCCATCAATTCCATTCGGAAACGGGGAGAAGTCTTTGACCGGAAAGCGGCCTGGTTTTTTGTGAAGGACGGCTTTGTCGGCGTCTTTGTCAGCATGATTTTTTACCAAATGGCCATCGTCTACGGGAAGGCCGGTATCAACGGCGTGCTTTTCAGCTGCAACCCTGTATTCGTCGCTTTTTGGGCCCATTTCCTGCTGCACGATGAAATCGATAAATTTACCATCGTATCTATTATTTTCAGCCTCTTTGGGATCCTTGCCATCATTGACCCAACCAACCTGGCCGGTACCGGCGTGAGCAGCGTCCTCATCATGCTGTCGGCCGTGACCTTTGCCCTCTACGGCGTCATGGGGCGTCCCTGGGGACAGCGCTATGGCGGAGTGGCCGTAACCAGCTTTTCCTTCCTTACCGGGGCCGCGGAACTGTACCTCTTTTTCCTTCTGACCAAGGTGCCGGCGGTACGGGAATTCCTGCTGGCCCATGGCCTGGGCGTCTTTACGGATATCCCGATGTTGGAGAACCTGACCTGGAACCATTTGCCGGGTTTCCTTTACATTGCCTTTGCCGTAACCAGCGTTGGTTATGCCAGCTATGCCGTTGCCATTGAATATACAAATCCCGTTACGGCTTCCCTGGCCTTCTTTGTCAAACCCATTCTGGCAACCTTTTTTGCCTACCTCATTATGGGGGAAGAAGTTAAAATCAATATGGTAATCGGCATCATTCTGATCCTGATTGGTTCCAGCATCAACCTGTATCCTAAATTCAAGGCTGCCAGTGCTGCCAAAAAGAAGGAGTGATTTCATGAAATTCAAATTCATTCATAATAATTTCAACGTCCTAGATCTGGACAAGAGCCTCCATTTCTATGCTGAGGCTCTCGGTCTGGTGGAAAAGAGAAGGTTGGAAACACCGGATTTTACCCTTGTCTACCTCGGTGACGGAACAACCCCTCACGAACTGGAACTGACCTGGCTGAAAGACAGGAAGGAACCCTATGACCTGGGGGATAACGAATTCCATCTGGCCTTTGAAGTGGACGACTTTGAAGCCGCCCATAAGAAACATGAAGCCATGGGATGCATATGCTACGAAAACCCGGCCATGGGCATCTATTTCATTCATGACCCTGATGATTACTGGCTGGAAATTATTCCCAAAAGAAAATAACGCAGTGAAGAGGACGGCAACCCGGATTTCGTGTCAAGTGGGCTTGCTCCCCTGTGGACCGGCAGACTGACCAATCGGAAAATGGAGTTGGCATTTGCAGCAAACCGCTCTGCCAGGAGCCCTGCCTGTGTCCATTGGAATCCATCCTGTCCTCTGGAAAAACGGCCGTGCCGGCAGCCCGTCGGCGGGGCCGTTTCAGGTCATGGGGCAGGGAATTCCGTTCTTTACGCACGCCGTGACCAGACGGTATAATAAACAACGAAAGGAAGGGAGGCGATGTCATGGAGAACCAGCAGCTGCCGCATCAGCACGGCGAAAAACTGAACCAGATCTTGAAGGATATGCCGGAAAATGCTGATTTCTCAGCGGTTGCCAGCGTCTTCAGCAGTGTGTCCGACAGCAGCCGCCTCAAGCTTTTCTGGATCCTTTGTCATTATGAGGAATGTGTCATCAATCTTTCCGCCATCATGCAGATGAGCAGTCCCGCCATTTCCCATCATTTGAAACTCCTTAAACAAGCAGGTCTGATCGGAAGCCGCCGTGTGGGCAAGGAAATGTATTATAAGGCGACGGAAACCGAAGCAGCCCGGTTGCTTCATCATATGATTGAGATGTTGATTGATATTACGTGTCCCAAGAACGAGTAGGGTGAGGGGACCGAATAATGCAAACAGCAGGCCGCTTCTTTCCATTTTTCGTGGAGAGAAGCGGCCTGTGGCATTTCGTACGAAGGTCGATTTACACAATCTGCTTTGGGTTGACGCCTCTGCTCCTTCGCTCCTCGACTTGTCTCGTCACCTCCGGAGCAGAGCTCACGGGAGGACGTTCGTTGTGTCCTTTGCAGATTCCGGGCCCAATTACGGCGTCAAAACGGCGCACAAACCAATCGACGTACACACTTCGTACGACT
>CADBQR010000018.1 GCA_902796945.1 uncultured Acidaminococcus sp. | reverse complement strand
GATTACCCAAACGAGCCGTGAGCATATCTGATTGGTGAATAACTATTCGATGAAAAGGTCTTGACCGAGAACTTATTGACACATACGCGTTTGCACCTAAGAAAAGTCTACCAATAGAGAAATATGATATAATAAACCGTCACTCTACAGAATACAATGAATATCTTTCGCTATGTAAATTGAGGGAAACAGGATGGATACCTTAAGCTTATTTTATTTTTCTGAGTCTGCAAAAGATCTCAACTTCACAAAAACTGCCAATCGATTATATATTTCGCAGCAAAATTTAAGCAATCATATCTCCCGATTGGAACAAATGCTGGGAATTGCCCTATATGAAAGAAAGCCCCATCTGGCACTGACTTATGCCGGAAAATGCGTTCTGCAGTTTGCCAGGAATTATCAGCTTGAAGAAGATAACCTTCGCAATTTAATCAGTGATATTTCCTTAAAAGAGGAAGGCTATCTGAATATCGGCTTTGTCCATCATCGTACCTCCGTTGTTGTCCCCATCATCGCAGAAAAATTTTCTCAGGCTTTTCCCCATGTGACACTGAATTTCTATTGCCGTCATACTTCTGAACTGACAGACATGCTGTTACGGGGAGAATTGGATTTTGCTATTGCCGTAGATAAGACCCACAATGCGCAAATCGAAAAGAAGTTTCTTTTCAAAGATCAGGTTTATTTGATGGTCGCCAAAAGCCTCCTGCAAAAATATTATGGAGAAGACAGCCAGAAAATGCTTGAGACGCCGCCAAAAGGCATATATCTTAAAAATTATTCTAAACTCCCCTTTGTGAATATCCGTTCCGCAAAATTGATATCTGATGTATTTGAATGCTGCAACTGCGAACCTAATTTTCTTATTACAGTTGATTTCCCTCATACTGTTTTTACCGGGTTCTACGAACACATCGCTGCGTCCATTATTACAAAAACGGTTTATCTTCATATGAAAGAGCGAGTTACTCCAGAAATCATTTTTCTCCCAATCAATACGCCCTCCTCGCTGCCTCTCCATTCAATTTCTCTCCTGAAAAACAAACAAAAGAAGCTCAGCCGTTATGGAAAATATTTTTATAAAATTACTGTGGATTATTTTCATTCGCTGCTGCAGGAAGATACCCCCAATAAAAAAACTGACTGAAAGTAAAAAACAGAGGTCTTGCCGGAGGAAAATGTTCAGACCGGCAAGATCTCTCTATACTTTCTACACTTTTTTCTTTATAACGGCCACATGGCAGGCAGTAAAAATACGCAAATCAGAAAACTGATAACCAAAATAGACCAGTTAGATTTTGCATAGTCCGTGAATTTAAACCCTCCGCTGCCATAAATAATCGTAGCAGGCGGACAGGCCACAGGACTCACATAGCCCATGGTGCAGGCAATGCAGGTCGTAACAATCAAAGCAGTAGCACTGACGTGCAGCGTAGAAGCAATGGCTACTGCAATGGGTGCCAGCAGGTTAATGGTAACGACGTTGGACGTAAACTGCGTCATAAAGCAGGCGACAATGAACATTAAAGCAGTAATCAGATAGACATTTCCTGAGCCGCCCACCAGAATCGATACGACATTAGCAATCATTTGGGCAGCACCCGTTGTCTTCAGAGCCGTACCCAGCGGAAGCATGCCCACATATAGAAACACGGTCTTTAAATCTACCAGATTGCATACCTGTTTTGTATTGAGGATTCCCAACACCCAGACAGCAATAGCACCAACCATAGCTACCCAATAAAGAGGAACTTTGATGACATTATTAAAGGCCATTCCAAAAAAGACAGCTGCAATGACGACAATGCTCATTACCTGTTTCCATACAGGCGCGTTTTTTTCTGTTCCATTGGCGTAGATGGAATCTTCAGCTGCTTTCCTTACAGGAATTGTTTTATATCCGATAAAATAGAGCCAAAGAGCTGTAGCAATGGTCAGAGGAAGTCCAATTTTCCCGATATCCAGGAATCCGAAATTTCCGCCAACACCAATAATGGCTGCCTGTGCTATGGTATTGACCGTGGCATCTCCCACCAGAGTCAGCCGTCCTCCGCACATAACACCAAGGAAACCGGCCATCATTAAGCGGGAGGCACTGTATCCAATGGAGGTCTGAATCCCCAGGATAATAGGGATCATCATGGCCATGGTCCCAGTGTTATTCAACAGAGCGGAAAGCACAGCTCCCAAAGCGAACATAACCATAACCATCTGCCGCTCCGTTTTAGCGATTTTAACTGCAGATTTTGCGATTTTATCGGTTACCCCTGTTTCAAACAAGGCTCCCCCTACAATCAGCATAGCATTTAAAATGATCACGGTCGTGTTGCTGAAGCCTCCAATGACATCTGAAGGTTTGGCAATCCCGAAAATAACCAGAACAGCCGCACAAAGCATTGCTGTAAGGGGGACAGGAATTACTTCACGTATAAACAGAAATGCCGTAATTCCCAGAATAATTAGAGTAATCGTTGCGGGTGACATAGTTAGAATCCTCCCAATCAGTTAAAAGCTGGATTGCAGTACACAACGGATCCTTGCAAAATTGTCATAACAGGAACCAATACCTTTGTTCCATAATGGACCGTATTCAAAGAATCCCGAAATACAACTTTTTGTTCAATCATCCTGCAAATTGTCACATCTCCACTGGCACCAGCAGCCAGCGTGCCAATTTGTCCCTGCATTCCCATAAGTTTTGCCGGAACCGCGGTAACCCGTTCAATGACTTGAGGAAGCTCCATTCCCATATTTAAATATTTTGACATAATAAAAGGCAGATTTTTTACTTTTTCCGGCAGGTTAAAATTATAAGATGTGGAATCAGAGCTGATTACATCCGGTAAAAAGCCTTCCTTCAAAGCTTCTTTTGCCACTTTGTAGCTGAAATTCGATCTGCCGTTGGCTGCATCAAAAATAACGCCGCGTTCTCTGGCCTGCCAGGCTTCCTTTACGACTTTTCCGTTGCTTCCTAATAAATTATCTCCCGTTCCTTCAAAGACATGGCAGAAAATATCTCCGCGCTGAAACAAAGGCAATAATTCCGGAAAAGGAAGAACAGGATTCGTTACATGGACACAAACGCGGATTCCCCGGTCATGAGCAAAATGGAACGTATCAATAAGTGGTTTTGCTCCGTTGGCGCCTACAATTGGCTTACTAATGCGTATTTTCAGTCCAAGAAGTTTATCTTTATAACGGGAAAGCTGCTGTTCCAGAGACTCCCAATGGATTGCATTGGGGCTCAGTGGCTCGTTGATTCCTCCGCCAGGCTGACCAATGCCGGACACATTGATAAATGCTTTCAAATGTATCTGGCTGTGCGAAAGCGCCCCCTGATAAAAATTCCTGAAATTAATCCAGCCGGCTGTACCTGCATCCACAGCGGCGGTCACTCCCGTAGCGGGAAGCAGTTCGGGATTAATCCCAAATACACTGCCACCGTAAAGATGGGCATGAAAATCAATCAATCCCGGAAATACATAGCAGTCTTTTGCCTGGATAACTACAGGATCATTTTCTTGTGCTTCTTCTTTTGATACTATTTTTTTATTCAAAATAGCAATTGTCTGGACTTCATCAATATTTTGAGACGGGTCAATCACATGTCCATCTTGAATCAGTAGCGCTGTCATAGTATCGTCATTGCTTCCTTTCTGTCTTATTTTCCTTCGTTCATCATGTCCAGGACCCATTGCGGAGCCAATTGCGGCAACGGTTCTCCTTTTGCTTTCTTTTCTGCATATTCGGCAATCGTAATATCCCGTTTGTCCTCATAAGCTTTTTTCTTTTCTGCTTCAATCAGGACTTCTTCGATTTTATCCCGAGGTACAACACAGACTCCGTCTTCATCTCCGCAAATCAGATCACCAGGATTGACCATGATGCCGCCGCAATAAATCGTTTCATTGAGTTTACCGGGATTCTTTTTGACAGGGCCGGCAGGAGTCAGGCCGCGGCTGAATACGGGGAATCCCAGTTCGATATTCCCGCTGCGGTCACGGGTATATCCGTCAATGACAATACCCTTATAG
>CADBQR010000017.1 GCA_902796945.1 uncultured Acidaminococcus sp. | reverse complement strand
GGTTGCGCGATAGGGCCCGAAGGGAACTTGCTTCGGGCCCTATCGCGCAAAAGGAATCCGTGAAGCCTGGCTCCACGGATTCCGCATTCGCCCTTGCAAATTTTGCAAGGGCGTTATTTATTCAGCTTTAACCTCAAACCTCAAAACTCAACACTCAACGCTCAACCCTGATTATTGCGATCCGCGTTCTGCGACCCGCGATCCGCGATCTGCGGTCTGCGATCTGCGTTCTGCGTTCTGCGCCCTGCGGAACCGCAGAAACACGCCTTATTTCTTATAGACGACTTTCAGGTCTTCCGCCGTGAATTTTGTGTCCTCCATCTTGGCACCGTTAAGGTTGGCGTCATCCAGGTTGGCATTGGTCAGCTCCGCCTTGGTCAGGTCCGAGGCCTCCAGGGTGGCGCTGGTCAGGTTGGCATTGCGGAAGAGGCTCTCCGAAAGGTTGGCTCTCCGGATGCGGGCGTCGAACAGGTTGGCCGACGTGAAGTTGGCACTGCGCAGATTGGTCTTGAAGAACCAGCTGCGGGCCAGGTTCGCCGAGTAGAAATTCGCCATGGCACCGCTGGCATAATCAAAGTTGCTTTCCCGCAGGTCCGCCGTATACAGGTTCGTAAAGGTAAGATAGGCGTGGGCAAAATTGGAACGATAGCCGTTCACCCCGACCAGGGAACTGCGGTTCAGGACGGCGTAGGATAGATTGGCATGGGACAGATTGGCCTGGTTCAGGTTTGCCCTCACCATATAGGCCTTGCGCAGATTGGCCTTTTCCAGATTGGCCCCTTCCAGGTTGGCTTCTTCCAGGACCGCCCCGGTCAGGGTCGCGTAGCTCAGGTCAGCCCCTTTCAGGTTGGCTCCCGTCAGGTCGGCGTTGCGCAGGGAAGCACCCCGCAAATCCCCGCCCGGGCAGGAACGGGTGGCTTTCAGGGTATCCACATCTGCCTGATTGAAGGCCTGGGCCAGGGGGCTCAAAAGGCAAAGGAACCCGGCCAGCAGGGCCATATGTTTTATATGCTTCATATTCTTACTCCTCAAATAAACGAACCAATTTTTCCGGTTCTGCCGGCAGCTCCTCAATGATTTTCCAGGGATGATGACAGATCAGGTCCTCTTCCTTATAGGTCGAACCATTGCGGACAATGAGACAGCGCACGCCAATGGCGGCGGCACAGGAAATATCATGGGGCGTATCGCCGATGACGATGACATCTTCTTTCCGGACGTCCGGCTGGCGCTGCTGCAGCTTTTTCAAGAGGGCCCGGGACAGGTCTTCCCGGAAATCACTGATTTCCCCAAAGGCACTGGCCTCGTAGTCAAAAAATTGTTCAATCCCAAAATGGGCCAGCTTGGCATGGGCTGCTTTTTCACAGTTCCCCGTCAGCAGCAGGGAGGTCATATCCGGTGTTTTATCCACCCATTCCAGACAGGTTCGGACATGGGGCAGGAGATGCCCGTTCCGTTCCGTCAGGGAGCGGGGGAGGCGTTCTGCATAAATATCAATGAAGCGGCGGATATCCCCGTCGCTGCAATGGCCTTTGATCTGTTCAATGGTTTTGCGGGTAATGTAGGAATCCGTCCGGCCACTCATATTGTAGGTAAAGGTAAACTGGTCGATGCCGTAGGTATCCCTGATGGCCTGCCGCATGGCGTTGACACCGGCAAAGTTTGTCAGCATCAGCGTGCCATCAATATCCCATAATAAATATTTCATAGCGTCCTTTCTTCCAGGATCTCTCCGGGGTGTTGCGGGTAAACGGCGGAGGAAACGATTTCCTGCAGGGAACCATCGCTTCCTCCGGGAAGGCTTTCTGTGTTACGGGCCTTCTGCTGCCGTTTTACTGATTCTCGCTGATCTTTGTCTTCAGTACCAGGTTTTTCAGTTTGACACCGGCGTTTTTGGCACGACGGATTGGTTTCACCATCTTTTTGCGCCGCGGTTTCATGTCCGCAATGTTGCCGACGTCACCGCGTTTCAGGACGGTCAGTTTTGACTGGTCCGGCCCGAACTGCTTCCTGATGTAGATGGCGGCCTCTTCCGTGCTGAAGGCATCATTCATGTTCATGATGTCGGCGGCTGCGTATCCCTGCTCCGGGAAAGCGTGCAGGATGATATGGCCGGCACTGATCAGGATCACAAACGTGAATCCTCCTTCTTCCGGGTCCTCTTCCAGATACTGGGCAATTTCCGTTAAGGAAAAATGAGCCATGACTTCCCTGAGAATCGATTCCACCTTGATCTGGTTGCATATGACCTCTTCATCGCAGCGGTACATATCCATTGCAACCTGGGTTCCTTGTCCGATCACAAGCTCCACATCCCTTATCTTAGAGTCCTTTAACGATTTATTATATCGTATAAAACAGGACAGTGTCAAAAAATATGAACGAAAAAAGCGGCTGTTGACAAGAGCGCCTCACCCGGTGTGAAGCGCTCTGATCATTGGTTATTGTTGTCGGTTTCTCCCTGGCTGAGACGTTCCGCCAGCAGGGAATACCGTTTCTGTGTCCTGTTATTGGATACGGCCAGCTGCATGGCCCGGCGGCTGCCGGCAAGATAGACCTGCTTTTTGGCCCGCGTGACGGCCGTATAGAACAAGTTGCGCTGCAGCATGACATAATGGCTGGGAACCAGCGGCATGATGACCACGGCATATTCACTGCCCTGGGCCTTATGCACACTCATGGCATAGGCCAGCTGCAGGTCGCTGATTTCATTGCCTTCGTAAACGACGGTTCCCCCTTCAGGGCGGTCCGGAAATGAAACGAAGACGTTTTTCTCCCGAATGGCATCAATGCGCCCGATGTCACCGTTAAAAACGTTCTTTTCATAGTTGTTGCGGACCTGCATGACCTTGTCGCCTTCCCGCATCACTGTCAGGGCGCCCGCCCGGATTTCCGCTTTTTGCGGCGCCGGCGGATTGATCCGGGCCTGAATGAGCCGGTTCAGGTTATCCACGCCGCAGGGGTTTCGGTGCATGGGCGAAAGGACCTGCACATGCTGCCAGGCTAACCGGGAAGCAATGGCAGCATATTGGTTGACCACGTATTTCGCGGTTTCTTCTTCATTATTGAATTGCCGGAAGGAAAAGTCCGTTTCGCCTTCCCACACCGGCATCAGTCCCTGATTGATCCGGTGCGCGTTGCGGACAATGGGGCTCAGTTGTGCCTGCCGGAAGACATTTTCCAGGCGGACAATGGGCATGGTGCCGCTTCGCATGATGTCCTTGAGGACAGATCCGGGCCCGACGGAGGGCAGCTGGTCCACATCGCCGACCAGGATGAGACGGCAGCCAATGGGCAATGCCCGGAGCAGGTTATACATGAGGACGATATCCATCATGGAAGCCTCGTCCACGATGACGGCATCGGCTTCCAGGGGATTGTCTTCATCCCGGCCCCACACGGCCTCATCCCCGTTGGGGGTATATTCGAGCATGCGGTGGACCGTAAGGGCCGGCTCACCTGCCGATTCGGACAGGCGTTTGGCCGCGCGCCCTGTCGGTGCCGCCAGCAGGATCCGGCAGCCGGATTCACGGAGTACGGACAGGATGCCCTTGACGACCGTGGTTTTCCCTGTTCCCGGCCCGCCGGTCAGGACAAAGACCCCGTGTTCAACGGAAGCCTTGATCGCTTCCACCTGTTCAGGCGCCAGCTTGATTTTTTCCGTGGCTTCCCACTGGGCGATGATCCTGGTGTAATCCACCTTCCATAATGAGTTGACCTGGTCCCGCAGGAGCAGGAGGCGCCTGGCCGTTCCCACTTCCGCCCGGTACAGGTATTCGGCATAGACACAGGTCTGGCCGCCGACTTCCTCCGTGCGGAGGACATTCTGTTCCAGCAGTTCATTGAACACGGTCCGCACGTCCACGGGGTCCAGGGCCATGATGCTGGCCGCCCGTTCAATGAGCCACGTATCGGGTACGCAGGTGTGTCCCTGGCTGCCGCTCTGCAGCAGGGTGAACCGGATGCCAGCCCGGATGCGGTCGCTTCCGGAAGGGTCAAAGCCCAATGCGGCAGCCAGTCGGTCCGCCGTCTTGAACCCGATGCCTTCCACATCCTCAGCCAGGCAATAGGGATTGTTGGAAATGCGGGTAATGGCCGTGGAACCGTAGATGGCCTGGATGCGCGGCGCGTAGTTGCTGCTGATGCTATGGCTTTCCAGAAAGAAAATCAGTTCCCGCGTTCCCGTCATATCCGCATAGGAAGCCATGATGCTTTCTGCTTTCTTTTTCCCGATGCCCGGGACTTCCAGCAGCCGTTCCGGGTTCTCGTCAAGAACGCGGAAGGTATCCTCCCCGAACTGTTTCACGATGCGTTCCGCCATGGCCGGTCCAATGCCCTTGATGGCACCGCTGCCCAGCATCTTGGTGATGGCTTCACAGCCTGTCGGTTTTTCCGCTTCCCAGGACTGGGCATCGAACTGGCGTCCAAAGCGGGGATGCTCCGTCCAATAGCCATGGAGAAGGACCTTTTCCCCCGCAAAAGGAGGCATCCCCTTATAGACAATGGTCACCATGCCATATTCAGGGCTCTGTCCCCGAAAGACGCAGAACGTTCCGCTGTCCGCCTGGAATACGATATTTTGGATGGTTACTTCTAAATTGACCCGTTCTGACATGGTAAGCTCCTTATGGGCCGGAGAAGGTCCGGCAAACCTTCCTGGCGGCCGCAGACTCATAACATATCGATTATACCATAGAATGGCAGGAAGCGGGGACGAAGGGGGAGACAGAATTTCCGGGAAAGGGTCCTTTTTTCTTTGCTTCCGGATTCCGTCCGGCCGCTCTGTCATCCCACCTGGATCATCAACCGGGCCGAATGGATGGGGGCGGCTTTTTGACTCCGGATTGGACGGAAGCAGGGGGCCGATGAAAATGCAAATTCCGTCGATTTTCAATGAAAAAACAGTTTCTTTTCAGCTGCTTTCATTGAAAAATATAAAAGAAAACTTTAAAAATCAGAATATATCAACGAAAATTAAACATAGTTGAACATTATTAAAATCATCCGCCATATTATAAAAATTATTAATAAACTACAAAAAAGACTAGGCAGGAACAACAAAATTCAGTATTATAGTTTACATCAGTATAGTAAGTAATAAACAATATAGAAAACAATTCATTATAACAACTTTTTTATTACTTACAAATAAAATTAGATGGACCGGCAAATGGGGACCGGTTCCCTGAGAGGACGTATTTTCGGGCGATTGCGTCTTTTTTCATTTGAATTTAAGGATTGCAGATTACTAGTAAAGAATTGATATGGAAAATGTAAATGAATCGGAAAATTCGCTCGTCTTAGGATCAGGTCAATTACAAAGGAGATGATGGGTTCGCCTTTAGCTGTAGAGAGCTGGAAGCAAACGCCGTAGTGGCGCTCATCGGGGAAAAACAAAAGAAGAGGAGTGCAAAAAAATGAATAAGATCTACAAGGTCATTTGGAGCCGCGTCAAACACATGTATGTGGTCGTGTCGGAACTGGCCAAAAGCAATGGCAAGTCTGGAGAAAAAGCCATCGTGGGCAGCGGAGTGGCCGGAAAATGGAAAAAAGCAGCAGCAGCCGTTCTGGTAGCCGGGACCCTGCTGCCTGTTGGCATGCCCGCAGCCTGGGCGGAGGAAGAAAATGTAGATGTTCCAATCTATTTTTCCCAAACGACAGGCAATAACTCCTGGGTAGGCCGGGCTACCAACGGCGGTGGCGGCGGTTCGCTATATAAATCAACGGGAACGGTACACTTTTATCAAGTCATCAAGGTAAAATCGGATGGAACGGTTGAGGTGCATGATATTCCGGGTGGAAACCGTTCTGTCAAGTCTGTCCGGGTCGTGGATTACAATACGCCGGGCAACGACAGCAATGCTGCGGATAATCTTTATCTTGGCACTTCCGTATCGGGCGTGATGGGTATCGCAATCGGGAACTATGCGGATATCCTGTCGTCCACAGTGGATATAAAATATAATACATATACGGCTTCGGGCATTGCCATTGGTGATTTCAGCCGGGCCAAGGAAAAGCTGGCCATCGCCATTGGCAGCGGTGCCAGTGCCACAGGAATCGGCGGCATCTCCCTCGGTACGTCTGCCGGGTCGACGGGCGTCGGGGCTGTCGCTGTCGGTCGTCAGACGGCTGCAACGAATGACGCCACGGTGGCGCTCGGTGTGACCGCATCCGCTCAGGGCGCCGGTGCCGTAGCGGTCGGCCGTTCATCCCACGCCAAAGGGGATCGCTCCATTGCCATTGGTACGACGGGCGGAACTACATCCATCATTCAGTCGGATGATGCAAAAACGGAAGCGGCGCCGTATGATGGAGTCCATAATACGGAATCCTTGGGCAACCGCTCCATTGCCCTCGGTATTGAAGCCAAGACGACGGAAGGGGCCGATGACTCCTTTGCCATCGGCAACCAGGCGACCGCCGGCGGAGCCAAGGCCATGGCCCTCGGCTACAATACGTCGGTGACGAATGCATCCGGTGCAACGGGCGACAATAAATCGATTGCCATGGGTGCTGATACGACCATCGTCGGCGCCAATAACGTGACCCAGGGTAACTCCATCAATGTCACTGGATCCGACAACGTGGTCCAGGGGAACAGTGCGACCGTTACCGGTACGAAGAACATTGTCCAGGGCTCCGGGAACACGGTTGCCGATTCGGCTTCTTCAACCGGATCCACCAGTAGCATCATTCAGGGCAATGACAATACGATTACGGGCAGCATCAACCATGTCCGCGGGTCCAGCAATACCATTTCCGGGGATTCCAACTCCGTTGACTCCCACGGCGGCAACGTATATGGCAGCCACAACCTGGCCTATGGTGACAGTGTCACGGTTGGTTCTGCTTCCCACTCCGTGAATGAAGCAACGGCCCTGGGCAATAGCGCTTCTGTTACGGTCGATGGCGGCGTCGCACTCGGCAGCGGTTCGGTTGCTTCGACGGCCAGCGGCATTGTGGGTTATGATCCGGCAACGAAAGGGGCAGCTTCTAAGAGTGATGCGGCCTGGCAATCCACTCTGGGTGCCGTTTCTGTCAGCAGCGGTTCGGGAGCTTCCCGGCAGATTGTCGGCGTGGCGGCCGGTACCAATGATACGGACGCTGCCAACGTGGCACAATTAAAGGCTGCTACGACGGAAGTCAAGCAAGGGTCCAACGTGACCGTCAGCAAGTCCTATGATACGACGGACGGCCATGCAATCTATACCATTAATTCCACGGCCAGCTCTTCCGGTGGCATGCCTCGTTCAAGGTGCATAACAACGGAACAGAAAAGGCCTCCATTGGCGACGGCAATGTCGTGAACTTCAAGGATGGTTCGAATACCAAGGCCGTCGTAACGCAGACGACGAACGGCGTGGATGTCCAGTATGACATTGGTGACAACGTGGCCACCAAGGATGACGGCCTGAAATTCAAGGGCGATGACGCGACGGTCATCAATAAGAAATTGAATGAACAGCTCGATATCGTCGGCGGTGCGACAGGCACGCTGACGGATGGCAACATTGGCGTCAACAGCACGTCGGACGGCAAGCTGAAGATCCAGCTGAACAAGGATGTCAACCTGACCGATGACGGTTCTGTCACGATTGGCGAAATGAAGCTGGCCAAGCAGGCCGGCGGCGGGGCGAATGCTTCCGAAGGCCATTACCTGACGGGCCTGGACAATAAGAACTGGGACAGCACCAACATTGCTTCCGGCCGGGCGGCTACGGAAGATCAGCTGAAGGCAGTGGCCGACAGCGATAAATACGTGACCGGCGGTACGGTTACCTATGCGGACAACGGGTCCGGTACGGGCTCCCTGACAGTGGCAAACGGTACGGCCGCTTCCGTAACGGGACTGCATGATTATTATGTGACGAGCGCTTCCGTAAGCAATGATGGCAAGACGATCACCATGACGCGCAATGATTCCCAGACATTCTCTGTGGATCTGACCAATGTCCTGAACCAGGATTATCGTCTGGTGAAGAATCCGAATACGACGGACGGGAAATATACGGTCAGCGACGACGGCACGATTGACCTGACGGTCTCCAACAAGGCGGGCAGTACGGAAACGGTAACCCTTTCCGGTATCGCCACGAAGAATGACGGCCTGAAGTTCAAAGGGGACGACAGCACCGTGATTTCCAGGAAACTGGGCG
>CADBQR010000016.1 GCA_902796945.1 uncultured Acidaminococcus sp. | reverse complement strand
TTGCCCAGTGGGCCGCATTTTATCCCGCTTTGTTTTTCAGGAAACCTTTTACCCTGTTTTTTTATTTTTACATAAAATCCAGGAGCCTTTCAGGAACGTCCATTCCAAGAGGACATCTCTGCCTCATTTTTTGGCATAGGACAGTGCTTCCTTCACATCCAGCAGCACCGTTCCATCTTCAAAGACAAAACAGGGAACACCAATTCCACCGCGGGCCTTGACGGGTTCAAAAACAGGATTGCCATCCCGGAGACTTAAAAATTCCTTCAGAAAAATCATGGTACCGGAAATGTCCCTGTACCCATAATCAGCTCCGGCCTGGTTGCAGATCAGCAGGGCTTCGATGGTATCCGGGCAGACATGGCTGCCATACATCGTGAATGTTTTCATGGGAAACACCTCTTTTATTTTTCCTGATTTTATTGTAACAAATTTTCAGAAGAAAATTATAAAAATTCACACAATTTCCAAAAAAGCCATTTCCCATGGCTGGGGCCGGACATAAAAAAGGACTGCTGCCACAGCAGCAGTCCTGGTTGGTTCGTATTGGGAATCAATAGAGGATCTTATTGGCAATGACCATTCTCTGGATCTGGTTCGTGCCTTCGTAGATCTGCAGGATCTTGGCATCACGCATTTTCTTTTCCATGGGATAGTCTTTCATATATCCATAGCCGCCCATGATCTGTACGGCATCGGTAGTAACTTCCATGGCAACGTCAGAAGCAAAGCATTTACTCATGGCTGCTTCCTTGCCAAATTCAACGCCCTGGTCACGCATCCAGCAGGCTTTCTGCACCATCAGGCGGGCCGTTTCGACCTTCATGGCCATATCGGCAACCATGGCCTGAACCATCTGGAAGGAGGCAATGGGCTGACCAAACTGTCTTCTTTCCCGTGCATAGTGGGCAGCAATGTCCAGTGCAGACTGGGCCACGCCGACGGCAACTGCCGCAACAAAAGGACGGGCGGAGTCAAGGGTGTTCATCGCAATCCGGAAGCCCTGGCCTTCACGACCGACCCGCATGGATTCCGGAACCACAACGTCTTCCAGGATCAGTTCACAGGTATTGGAAGGACGAATGCCCATCTTATCTTCCTTACGGCCAACGGAAAAGCCCGGTGTTCCCTTCGGAACGATGAAGGCGGTCAGGCCACGGATGCCGCCGGTCTTGCGGGTATTGGCAAAGACCAGGTAGCTGTCGGCGATTCCGCCGTTGGTGATGAAGACCTTATTGCCATTCAGCACATAATGGTCCCCTTCCTTGACCGCTTTTGTAGCCACGCTGCCAGCATCGGAACCGGCATTGGGTTCCGTCAGGGCAAAAGCAGCAAGTCCGCCATTATTGAGCAGATCACACTGATACTTTTTCTGTTCTTCGTTGCCCGCCAGCAGAATGGGATAAGAGGCCAGTGCGTTGGCAGCGATGGAAGTAGCGACACCGACACAGCCCTTGCCCAGTTCTTCGTAAATCATGGCAATCGTAATACTGTCAAGGCCCGGCCCACCATATTCTTCCGGTACGACAAGATTCAAAAGCCCCATATCGGCCGCTTTCTTGAATATTTCCGGCCGGCAGGCATTGTTTTTATCCATTTCGTCGGTATAAGGGACGATTTCCTTATCCACGAAATCCTTGACCATGGCCTGAAGTTCCAATTGCTCTTCCGTTAATGCGAAATCCATGTGATCCTCCTGATGAGATGTTTAGAATTCTGCCACCGCATGAGCCCCTCGCCGGCAGGCAGTTTACCATCGCCGGAACCTTTCCCTGCGGGAAATCGTCGGTCCGGCCTTATCCAGGAGGCCCGCTTCGGGGCCTTTCCTGATTCTGTCTTTCTGTCAATGCAGTAGGACGGGCCCTGCGCCCGCACTATCACAGTATGAGTATTTTACCACTTTTCAGGTATCTCGTCAAAACGACCCACTACGAACATGGTCCCGGTCACATCGACCATTTTACGGCCATCGGGGCCAAAAATCTCGACCCGGCAGACAATCGTGGAACGGCCCACATGGATCAGGCTTGCCTTGGCCAGGAGTTGTTCCTTCTCCATGGTATTGCGAATGAAATTGATTGAAGACGAAAGCGTCACCACTTTGGCTCCGATGCTATAGCAGGCCGCGCCCATTGCCGTATCGGCCAGGGTAAAGAGGGCTCCGCCATGGACAGCGCCGTAACGGTTCCCGTGTTTTTTGGGATCCACGTCCATCGTCATTTCACAATAGCCGCATTCCACCTTGGTCAGCTTGATGTCGGCTACCTTCATGAAAGCATTTTCTTCGAATTTATGGTACATCCAGTCATGGATTTCCTGGGCGTTCATCATTTTGGTCATCTCAATTGATTCTCCTTATTCCTTCTTTTACAAAATATAGACGGTCACTCGCCGCCGCCCCCAGTTAAGGGCTTCCCGCCGGGAAGAAAAAGCCAGGTCGATGTGATTGCCCTTGATGGCACTGCCCACATCAGCAGCAAGCCCTTCCCCGTAGCCCATGATATAGAGCTTGGTCCCCAGGGGAATGATATAGGGGTCGACAGCAACAATGCCCCGTCTCAGGACCCTGCCAGTGGAGGTAATGCCAGTCACACCGGGATCCGATGAGCTGTAGCCGGTTGCTTCCATGGTCCATATCTTCCGATATCGCCCGAAGCTGAGGCCGCTTTTCCTGCTCATCAAATTATACAAGGGCCAATCCACGGAGCCAGTCAATGCTTTCTTATGCTTTTTCTGAAATGACAACACAGCCGCTTTCGTGTCTTTTCCAAACTCTCCGTCTATCTCGCCGCGATACAGCTTCAGTTGTTGGAGCATGGACTGTACTTCTTCAACACGACGCCCCTTAGAACCGTATTTCGCAACCAATTTGGAAGCGGATACGCTAAGGGGCGCGCATAGAAGAAGCAGGAGTGTCAGGATAAGACTGATTGTCTTACGATGCACAGCGCTTCAGCCTCCCTTTCGGAAGGATCAGATGATGTTGTTCAGGTAATCCATGTACAACGCTTCCAATTCTTCCATTTTCTTATTTAATTCTACTTGAAGAACGGAGGCTTTGTCAAAATCTCCCTTTGCGAAGGCTTGTTCGATCTGGGAGAACAGGCTGGTGCTAGTATCGGTGTTCTTGGCAATGGCGACACGCAGGTCCTGGACCCTCTGCCAGAGTCCGTCGTCCCAGGCGGTCATCCCGGCAGCAGCGGCCGGCTTCATGGCCTTCACCTTATCGCGGTTATGGGGAATGATGTGCTTCAGCAATTCGGTCTGCCAGCGCAGCAGGGCCCCTTCCCGGAAGGATTCCAGGTAGAGCGGTTTGATGATATCGCCCTGGGTAAGGACAGCTACCTTATCAGGGTAAGCATCAAAGGCCTTCATGTTTTCCCATACCGTAGCAGGCGGTTTGCCGAAATACTTGTTTCTTTCGTCTTCCGTGTAATCCTCGAAGACGTTGTTTTCAGCACGGTAGGCCCGGTCTTTTTCCAGATAGAAGCTCTCGTCGCCGGGTTTCTTGGAAATTTCCGTTTCCAGCTCCCTGGTACTCTTGCCGGAAGCCAGGACTGCCTTGATCCCATCCAGGGCCGTCATATAGAAACCACTCATGGCCATATAGGTGTTGGTGAAGGGGTTCGGGGCACGAACCTCAAAACGGGTTGCCATGGGATTATCGATATCGCGGATGACGCCGACCAGGACGGTCCGGTTACGGGTCGGAACCGGGCAGGTGCGGCCCAGGGAAGTAACGATGCAGATCGGTGCTTCAAAACCAGGTCTCAGGCGGTTGAAAGCATCCGTCGTGGCAGAAACGATCGGATTCAGTACTTCATAGTTCTTCAGGATTCCCATGAGGGCGCCATAGCCAATGGCGGACAGGTAATCCTTATCCATTTCAGCAGGGCTCATCAGGTTGATGGTCTTCCCGTTCTTGAGCAGGGCAGCCAGTCCAACGTGGGTATGTTCACCGCTGCCGGCCACACCGGCAATGGGTTTTGCCTGGAAGGAGACTTCCAGTCCGTTGGAACGGAAGACTTCCTTGATGATGGAACGGGCCAGGATTTCGTTATCGGCAGCCTGGAGCGGGGTAGAAAAGCGCCAGTCAATTTCGAGCTGCTCATTGACGTGTGTCATGTTGCCGTTTTCATCAAGCTGTCCGCGGACGCCGCCGACTTCCTTATGCCCCATTTCCGGCTTCAGTCCGTAAAGGGTCAGGGTCTGTACCGCCTGTTCCAAAGAGGTACGGACATTACCGCGGGTACGCTGCCAATACTGTTCCTGCATGACCTGGGACGAAGACAGGTCCGTCGTCGACACATTTTCCCGCGGCGTCTTGGTCCAGAATTCCAATTCCGTCGCACTGGTGAAGGTAACCTTTTCGATGTCTTCGGGCG
The DNA here is from genome assembly GCA_902796945.1 of uncultured Acidaminococcus sp. Taxonomy (GTDB): domain Bacteria; phylum Bacillota; class Negativicutes; order Acidaminococcales; family Acidaminococcaceae; genus Acidaminococcus. The sequence goes on along the minus strand of CADBQR010000016.1, from coordinate 6,879 downwards.
AGCAGGCCAGTCCGGGGACCGTGCCGGCAGCCTTCATGGCTTTCAGGATTTCGTCAGCCACATATTCCAGGGTACTCTTGAGAATATACCGGGAATCGACGAACTCGTTGTTATGCTTCAGGAAACAAGGTACCCGGAGGGTCCCGATCATCTTACCCGTCGTGGGATCGATGTTTTCCAGGTTGTAGTCAACAAACCAGTTGACGCTACGGTCAGCAACCATATCGACGCGGGCATCATCCAACGCGGCCACGCCCGGCAGTACAACGGAGGAGCCATCGGTCTGGGCCGTATGTTCATACAGCATGGTATCCATGTCTTCCAGTAACGCGCTGATAGGAACCTTTTCATCCGTATCGTTGCCGGCGAAGTCAATTCCCATGAAAGAAACGAATTGAACTTCAGGATGTTGATGCAGGAGAACCTTCAATGTTTCCGGCGTCAATTCGCTTGGTTTGATTACGTAAAGCAAATCCTTCTGATACATAATAACTACCCCTTTCCTATCTTCGCATTCATTCCCATCTGTCATGATGGAAGGATTCTGTTCCTTTCAAGCATGTACAGGAGCTGCCCCATTTATATTATCGATGGGGGTCATTTGAATTACATGGCTTATTATAGCACAAAATCCGAAAATGAAATAGGGATTTTCGAAAATTTTTCGAACAATTTATTTTAATATTTTATTCATGTTCGCTATTTAACGATTTTATCCTGATTTAATCTCATTTTTATTTACGTTTTTTCATCTTTCCTTTAATTTTCCCGAACTTTATTTTCGTTCTGTCGCAACACGCAACCTAAAAATGCCCGTCTGTGAACGAACGGGCACAAAAATGGGTTTTCCCTAAAGACCCCATAACTGACTGGCCAGCAGCACCACAAGGGGAATCGTGACCACCGAAAGCAGGGTAGAAATAATGACGGCCTGCACGGAATAAGGATAATCCCGGTTATGAAGATCCGCATAAACAGCAATATTGGAACCAACCGGACAGGCAGAGGCAATCAGGATGGCGTAACGCATCTCCACGGGGCAATGGGGTACAAGCGTAAGGAGCAGGATGGCGGCCAGCGGAACGAGAAGCAGACGCACGGCAGAAATCAGATAGAGCTCCGCGCGGCGGAACATACGGAAGAAGTCCACCTTTGTCAGGTATATGCCAATCGTAAACATGGCAAGAGGCGTGTTCAGGCCCGCCATATACCCCATGCACTGATTCAGCAGTGCCGGTACAGGAAGACCCGTCAGGAAGAAGAAAAGGCCGATCACAATGGCTACCATAAAAGGCGCTGTCAGGACCTGCTTCAGCGTAACGCGGACCTTTCCTCCGACCAGAAGGGAAACCCCGTAGGTCCACTGGCACAGGTTCAAAAGCGCCAGAAAAGCGGCAATATAAAATACCGAGCTTTCCCGAAAACAGGCAGTAAGAAGGGGAATCCCAAAAAAGCCGGGATTGCCAAAGGCAGCAGCAAAGGAAAAAATAGCGTCACCCCTTGCCAGACCGCGGGAAATCAAAATGGACAGCGCCAGGATCAGGGCTGCCAGCAAAGCGCTGAGCAGCAGGTGATACAGGTTCTCCGGCGTCCGTTCCACCTGGAATCCCCGGATGATGACACAAGGCAGGGACAGATAAAGCAGTACGTTGCCCAGTGCCTTGCTCCCCTCCCCTGCAAGCTTCCCAAACCGGGCCATCAGATATCCCACGGCAACAAGGGCAAACATGGTCAGGACCTGATGCAGCAATGTTCCGGCCAGCAGTATCCCCATAGCGATCCACCTCCTGCCATTCGGCATTCCATCAATCTCGTGATTGCTTTCTATCATAGTACGCCTTTTCCGGTATTCTGTCATCCTTTTTGGCATCCTGGGCAGGCCATTCCAACCAGAAGGGCAGAAACCGGAGGTCAACTTCGCCCTTTACGGAAAATGCCCCACGTGTACGGACACGTGAGGCATTCCCTTTTCCTTCCGGTTCCTTTTACGAAACCGTTTTACAGACGTTTGTGAGCGCGGCGGGCAATGACATCCAGCTGCTGCTGCCGGGTCAGGTCGATGAATTTTACCGCGTAACCGGATACCCGGATGGTAAAGTTGGCGTATTCCGGTTTCTCCGGATGCTCCATGCAGTCCACCAGCTTTTCCACGCCAAACACATTGACGTTCAGGTGGTGGGCTCCCTGGTTGAAATACCCATCCAGGACCTGTACCAGGGTCTTCTTCTGTTCTTCCTCATGATGGCCCAGGGTTTCCGGGGAAATGGTCTGGGTATTGGAGATTCCATCCAGCGAATATTCATAGGGCAGCTTGGCAACGGAGTTCAGGGAAGCCAGCAGGCCGCTCTGTTCCGCTCCATAGGATGGATTGGCACCCGGTGCATAGGGAGTGAAAGCTTTTCTTCCATCAGGAAGGGCCCCCGTGGCACCGCCATACACCACGTTGGAAGTGATGGTCAGAATGGAAGTGGTCGCTTCCGAATTCCGGTAGGTGTGATGCTTCCGCAGCTTGGTCATAAAGGTCTTCAGCAGCCAGACCGCAATTTCATCGGCCCGGGGATCATCGTTTCCATATTTGGGGAAGTCGCCCTCCACCTTGTAGTCCACAACCAGGCCGGACTCGTCACGGACCGTGGATACCTTGGCATATTTGATGGCGCAGAGGGAATCCACGACATGGGAGAACCCGGCAATCCCGGTTGCGAAAGTACGGCGCACGTGGGTGTCGATGAGCGCCATTTCCGCGGCTTCATAGTAGTATTTGTCATGCATGTATTGAATGACATTCAGGATATTGACATACAGTCCGGCCAGCCAGTCCATCATCAGGTCGAATTTATGCAGCACTTCCCCATAGTCCAGGACTTCGGAAGTAATCGGTGCATATTCCGGCCCAACCTGCATGTGGGTGCCGTCCTTGTTCAGGAATTTCTCGTCCTTCCCACCATTGATGGCATATAGCAGGCATTTGCCCAGATTGGCGCGGGCCCCGAAGAACTGCATTTCCTTCCCGGTCTGGGTGGCGGATACGCAGCAGCAAATGCTGTAATCGTCGCCCCAGACAGGCTTCATCACATCATCGTTTTCATACTGGATGGAGGAAGTGGTGATGGAAATATGGGCCGCATATTTCTTGAAATTGTCCGGCAGTGCGGAAGAATACAGTACCGTCAGGTTCGGTTCGGGAGAAGGCCCCATGTTTTCCAGGGTGTGGAGGAAACGGTAATCCGTCCGGGTGACCATGTGGCGGCCGTCCATGCCAATGCCGGCCATTTCCAGGGTGGCCCATACAGGGTCTCCGGAAAACAGCTGATTATAGGAAGGGATCCGGGCGAACTTCACCATACGGAATTTCAGGGTCAGGTGATCGATCAGCTCCTGGGCCTGTTCCTCGGTCAGGCTTCCTTCAGCAAGGTCGCGGCTGATGTAGATATCCAGGAACGTGGAGATGCGGCCTACGCTCATGGCAGCGCCGTTCTGCGTCTTCACAGCGGCCAGGTAACCAAAATACAGCCATTGCACCGCTTCCTTCGCGTTCCTGGCCGGCCCGGAAATGTCGAAGCCATAAATTTTGGCCATTTCCTTCATCTGCTTCAGGGCACGGATCTGGTCGGCCAGTTCTTCCCGCTGGCGAATGACGTCGTCCATCATGACACCGCAGCCGCAGTTGGCCAGGTCAGCCTGTTTCTTTTCAATCAGGAAATCAATTCCGTACAGGGCCACTCTCCGATAATCGCCCACAATCCGTCCCCGACCGTAGGTATCGGGCAGACCGGTCACGATATGACTGTGGCGGGCCCGGCGCATCTCGTCCGTATACGTATCAAAGACCGCCTGATTATGGGTCTTATGATACTCCGTAAAGATTTTGTGGAACTTGGGATTTACCTTGTATCCATAGGTTTCAGCAGCCTCTTCTGCCATCTTGATGCCGCCAAAAGGCATAAAGGCCCTTTTCAGGGGCTTATCGGTCTGCAGGCCCACGACCTGTTCCAGGTCCTTCAGGCTCTCATCAATGTAACCGGGGCCGTAGGCGGTCAGGCTGGAGACCACTTCCGTCTCACAGTCCAGCACGCCTCCTTTGGCACGCTCTTCCTTCTGCAATTCCTGGACCTTTCCCCAAAGCTTGTTCGTCGCTTCCGTCGGTCCGGCCAGGAAACGTTCATCCCCGTCATAAGGGGTGTAGTTGTTCTGGATAAAATCACGGACATTTACATCGTCCGTCCACTTCACACCCTTGAAGTTTCTCCATGCCACATTCCGGTTGATGCTGTTCATCTGAAGGCCCTCCTTTGCAGGTTCCTGAAACAATCATTTCCAATGGCTTGATGATAACTTTTTTTCCAAATGGATTCCTTGACCAGAATCAAATTTATAAAAACCCGTGCTTTATTTTCCCGACCGGCTTTCCAGGGGCCCTTATACAGCGCCCAGGATTTGTCTGGCCCGATCCACCTCTTCCTGGGAAGGCGGCTCAACGTCGGCCAGCTGATTGGGAATCCCAAGCTGTTCCCATTTGTACAGGCCCATCCTGTGATAAGGCAGGACTTCCACCCGCTCCACATCGGTCAGGGTATCGAGAAAATCCCGGGTCCGCCGCAGGGCATCAGGCTGGTCCGTACGGCCCGGTACCAGGACCTGCCGCACCCAGATGGGCTTATGGATCCCGGACAGGTAGCGGAACAGGTCGATGATATTGGCGTTGGGCTGCCCCGTCAGTTTCTGGTGCGCTTCCGGGTCAATATGCTTCATATCCAGCAGCAGGAGATCGGTATATTCCATCAATTCCTGGAATTGATCGAAGAACGGTGCCTTCCGGGTAAAAGGCTGCCCTGCCGTATCGATACAGGTCCCGATGTTCCGGGCTTTTGCCTTTTTAAACAAGTCCAGCAGGAAATCAATCTGGAGCAGCGGTTCTCCCCCGCTGACCGTGATGCCTCCTTCCGCTCCCCAATAGGGACGATAGCGCTCGGCCTGGTCCAGCAGCTCATCAGCCGTCTTCCACTGGCATCCCTGGGAAGGCCGGACAGCCCAGGTGTCGACATTATGGCAGTACTGACACCGCATCTGGCAGCCCTGCACAAAAATAATGAACCGGATCCCCGGTCCGTCCACGGAGCCGAAGGTTTCGATGGAATGGATGCGTCCCTCTATCATGGCAACCCTCCTGACAACAAAAAAATGACCCTTTCCGGTGGATTGCTTGAATCCACGTTTCATAGGGTCATTGTATGTTCTTTTAAAAGAAAGTTCCTTGATTGGAATCAAGAATGGCGGAACATTTCAATAAGGCACCAGTTCCATGAGTTTTTCCGGAGAGAGGATGCGGATGCTGCTCTGGCCGGTCTTTTTTACATAGCCATCCCGCTCCAGCTCCTTCAGCTTCCGGCTGACAGTTTCCGGCCGCAGGGCCAGGCTGCCCGCCATTTCTTCAAGCTGCATCGTGACGGTATCCCCGTTCTGGCGGCGAAACCGGTAGAGCAGGAGTCCGGCAATCCGCTTTTTGGGATCGGCAATTCCCTTGACCAGGTTGCGGCGATTGGCGTCATGAAGCTTCTTGCTGAGCAGGGCCAGAAGCCGCAGGGCGACTTCTGGTTCGTGGAGGGCTGCCTCGATATCCTGGCGGGCCAGCTTACAGCATTCCACAGTTGTCAGGGCCACCGCGGACGCGGAATACCGGCTGTCAGGCACCAGGACCCCTTCCCAGATTGTTTCGTATTTCACGAAGATGCCCGCAATCCGTTCCTGTCCATTCTGGTCATAGGCACACAGCTTGACACGGCCTTTATGAAGGACGTAGACGCTGTCGCAGTGCTCCCCTTCGTGGAAGAGATAGGCTCCCTTGGGCAGGGTCAGCCGTTCGGAATGCTGCAGCAGGATATCCATCTTTTCCGGAGGAAGGCCCATCATAAAATCCACATGCTTTACGCATTCTCCCCCGCACGCTTTGCAGCGGGCCGGCAGGGCAGGAATCCCTGCTTCATTTCCTGTATGGGAATGCTTTTTGATATCCATGGTAAATCCCTCCTCCTTGCCAGGAAGATACAAAGGTTCTCCCGGCTCAAAGACCGGCAATGCCTGGCAGGGCAGCCCGGCAGTCAACAGCAGGCGGGCTCCTTTAGGCGATTTTTATGCCAACGCGCACGGCTTCTTCCAGGATAAAATCCTGTATTCCCATTATACGGCAGGAGAAAAGGACACGCAACGGAAGCCCGTAAACAGCAAAAGACTTCCCCGTATGGAACGAGAAAGTCTTTCGCAGTCTGCTGCAGTTATTAGAGAAGTCCCCTGCCGGCAGGATTCATTTTACGGCGACCACTTCAATCTCGACCCTGGCCCCCTTGGGCAGGGCGCCAACCTGGAAGGCAGCCCTGGCCGGGCAGGGTGTCCTGAAATAATCGCCATAGACGGCATTCATGGCACCGAAATCATTGATATCCTTCAGGAAAACAGTCGCCTTGACAACATTCCCGAGCGTATAGCCGCCCGCTTCCAGGATTGCCTTGATATTCTCCAGGGACTGTCTTGTCTGTCCCTGGATCGTTTCCTCGGGAAAATGGCCCGTAGCAGGATCAATGGGCAACTGCCCGGACACATAGAGAGTGGTTCCCATAGCTTCAATCCCCTGTGAGTAGGGGCCGATGGCGGCAGGCGCGTTTTTTGCTTTGATTTCCTTCATTCTGTTTTCTCCTTCTATTTCCATTCAGTATCATTCCGTCACAGTGAAGAGTGTCCCGTTTTTTACCCGTTTTGAGTTTCGGCCCTGGTGATTTCTTCTTTTCTCTCGTTCAGGATCTTGCGGTCCACATCACCGACTTTCAAGGAACGCCAGCTCAGTGCCAGCGGCACAACAAGAACAATAATGGCTACAATTGCATC
>CADBQR010000015.1 GCA_902796945.1 uncultured Acidaminococcus sp. | reverse complement strand
TTTCCGCTCCATAGGAGTATAGTTCAATGGTAGAGCAACGGTCTCCAAAACCGTCGATCTGGGTTCGAATCCTAGTACTCCTGCCATGAACATGACAAGGCGTGTCGTTTAAAACGGCACGTCTTTTAATTTTATGCCTGGAACTCTTTTTTATCATTATGACAAAACAATGATGGTTTAAACTGGACCCAGAGAGTCAAATCCGGTGGTTCAAGACGGACAAAAAGGGAACCAGGATCCTCAGTTTTGACCGAATCCACACCTTCAATCTTTTTACTTCCGACTACGATAAACTGACGCCTGAGCAAAAAAGTTATTTGCAAAAGAGCACCCAGACCTTGCATCGTTAAAGAAATAAACAGGGTTTACTACCGGAGCGAAAGCCTCGGTTTTTTTCAACCCTGCAGGCCTGTTTTTAATGGAACTGCAGCCTTGCTTTTCTGATCAAGGAAACATTTCCTCTCCAGAATGGGCTTCTGTCGCATGATGTCCCTTTTACTGGGGGAGAAACAGCCCACCTTTTACAGCTTTACCTGTTAAAATCCGAACGGCGCAATCAATATATGGTATAATAGAACAGGCTTTCAAAGGAGGTTGACGATGAACGTTGGAGCACGGCTGACGAAACTGGCGGATCTGGTACCGCCCTGCGATGTCATGATTGATGTGGGAACGGACCATGCTTATTTGCCGGTCCTGTTGACCCGTTCTGGAAAAGTCCGCAGGGCAATTGCCGGAGATATCGGAGCAGGACCCTGTGAAGCGGCCCGCAAGACGGTTTCCCTTTATCACTGCGGGGAAATGGTTGATGTGCGGTTGGGCAGTGGACTGACGGTAGTTTCGCCGGGTGAGGTCAACTCGATTGTCATGGCCGGAATGGGCGCTGAAACGATGCTGGGCATCCTGGCTGAAAGCCCTGATATCTGGCAGGATCCGTCCTGTAAGACCATGATCCTGCAGCCCATGAGTGACAGTGACCGTCTGCGTCATTGGTGTGAGACCCATGGCTGGGGTATCCAGCGGGAAGAACTGGTCGAGGAAGCGCATAAGATCTATGAAATCCTGGTTCTTGTCCCCTGTCCTGGCTATCATTATGAAGGACGCAGCTACCTGGTCGGGGATGACCTGGTCAGACGCCGGCATCCGCTGCTGATTCCTTTTGTCAGCCATTTGAAGGAAAAATATGAACGACTTCTTGAATCCATGCAGCAGAGCCCCAGGGCGATGCAGAGCGAGCATTATCAGGCATGCAGGAAGATTTATGAGGAACTGGAGGAGATACAACATGGAAACTACAATCAGTGATATTTGTGTATTTATGAACGAATATGCGTCCTTGGAATATGCGGAAAAATGGGATAACCCGGGTCTGCTCCTGGGGCATGTGGAAGCACCGGTCCATAAGATCATGGTGGCCCTTGACCTGATGCCCGAAGTGGCTGAACAGGCCATTGAGGAAGGGGTGGACCTCATCCTGACCCACCATCCTTTTTATTTCAAGCTGCCCTCTTCGCTGGCGGTAACGGATACGAAGATGGAAGTGACCTATGAACTGATCAAGCATGATATTGCGGTCTATGCGGCTCATACGAACCTGGATGCGGCCAAGGGTGGTGTCAATGATGTCCTGGCTGACCGCATTGGCCTGCAGGACGTGACGGAAATTCCCCGCAAGGAATGCCCGGAACAGGGACTGGCCCGGATTGGCGTCCTGGAAGAGCCCATGCCTCTGAAGGCCTTTGCCAAAAAGGTCCGTGACGCATTGGGCGCCAAGCATTTGACCTATGCCGGTGGTGATGAACCGGTTTATAAGGTGGCCGTTGTCGGCGGCAGCGGATCGGATTTCATGGAAGATGCCCTTGCAGCCGGTGCAGATACCCTTGTTACGGGGGATGTGAAGTTCCATATTGCCCAGAAAGCAGTCAACCTGGGACTCAATATCGTGGACGGCACCCATCAGCTGACAGAGATGCCCGTCATCGATCATCTGGAAGAGGTCCTCAATGCCTGGGCCAAGGAAACGGACCGGCATTTTGAAGTTGTCCGTGCCCATGAAGACCTGCTTCTCCAGAATATCTGAGGCGTGCTGCCATGATCAAGGATTTTCAGTTAGGAAATGATATGGAACAGCCCTGCCTGGTGCGCCTGCAAAAGGTCGGCACCTCTTCCAACGGGAAAGCCTATGCCAAGGGTTTATTGGAAGACAACAGCGGCTGCATTCCTTTTATCTGTTTTGAAGCGGGTCCCATCAACCGCCTGCGGACCATGGAAGTACCTTCCGCCTATATCATTGGCGGTCGTGTGGACGTGAATAAATACGGCAGCAGCACAGCGGGGATGAACCTGCAGGTCGTGGTCCATAAAGCGGTTCCGGCAGGACCGAACGATGATTTGTCCAGCCTGCTTCCGACGGGTCATATCAACCGGGAAGCACTGGAAATTGAATTCAAGACGCTGGAAGGGCGCATCCAGGATGAGGGACTGCGGCGCCTGGTGGAAACCATCTTTTCCGGTTCCCTTTACACCCAGTTCCTGAAGAACCCTGCCGGTATGCGGCTTCACCATGCCTATGTGGGCGGGCTGCTGCATCATACCGTATCCATGGCCAGGCTGGCGGTCGCCATGGGTAAGACCATCGGTGACGTCAATCTGGACCTGATCATTGCCGGGGCCCTTTTGCACGACGTGGGGAAACTGCGGGAAATCTCTTCCCGCCTTGGCTTTCCTTATACAACGGAAGGGCGCCTGTTGGGGCATATTTCCATGGGCGCAATGCTGGTTGGCCGGGTGGGCCTGCAGATTCCGGAACTGAGTCGGGAAAAGCTTGACCAGCTGCTCCATATCCTGCTCTCCCATCATGGTGACCATGAGAAGGGATCACCCGTCTTCTGCGCCACCAAGGAAGCCTTTATTGTGCATTATGCCGATGAATTGGATTCCGTCATGAATCAGTTCCATGAAAAGGAAGGCAAGGACCCCTGGGAGTTCAACAAAATGTTACAGCGTTACCTGTACAAAGCTTGACGGCAGGGAATCATTATGGTAAATTCAAAATTACGAGCGTGAAAGATAATCGCGGCAGCGTAAGCTGATGAGGAAAGTCCGAGCTCCACAGGGCAGGATGCTGGATAACGTCCAGTGAGGGTGACCTCAAGGAAAGTGCCACAGAAAACAAACCGCCGGCTTGCCGGTAAGGATGAAACGGTGCGGTAAGAGCGCACCAGCGGCCAAGTGATTGGTCGGCTTGGTAAACCCCATTCGGAGCAAGACCTAATAGGGAAGGGATGAAGCGGCCCGCTGATCCTTCCGGGTTGTGTCGCTTGAGTCTGCAGGTAACTGCAGAACTAGATAAATGATTATCGTAACAGAACTCGGCTTATTGATCGCTCGTATGCTGATTTGATTGCATTGCTGCGGTGATACAGGAACAGGCCTGCATGGCTTCAGCAATGCATTTTGTTATATGGGAGCAGGTAGATGCCTGCCTCGATAAAGGAGGTACCCCTATGGAGTTGATTCATATCAGTGATAAGGCGGCCTTTGACCATCTGATCAGCGGCAGCAAAAAACCGGTTGTCGTTGATTTCTGGGCTGTATGGTGCGGGCCCTGCCAGATGCTGGCTCCGGTCATTGAAAAACTGGCCGAAAACCATGAAGAGGTGCAGGTTGCCAAGGTCGATGTGGACCAGGTCCCTGACGTGGCTGCCCAGTTTGGTATTTCCGCCATTCCGACGGTTATATACTTCAAGGAAGGAAAGGAAGCTGCGCGTTTTGTCGGGGTCCAGCCTGAATCGACCTACGTAAACGCCATTGCCTCGCTGTGAGGTCAGGTCATGAAAAAGATTTCTTTTGTCGTCCCTGTTTTTAACGAGCAAGAGAATATCCACGAGTTTTACCGGCGCATTACGGATGTAATGGCGCCTTTGTCTTATGATTACGAACTTCTATTCATTGATGATGGATCCCGTGACCGTACGGCGGAGCTCATCCAGGAGCTGGTAGACCGCGATTCTCATGTACAGGGATATTTGTTTTCCCGTAACTTCGGGCATCAGCTGGCCCTTACCTGCGGACTGGACCATGCTTCCGGGGATGCCGTCATTTCCATGGATGGGGATCTTCAGCATCCACCGGAAATGATTCCCCAACTCCTGAAATTATGGGAGGAAGGGTATGAAATTGTCCAGACCGTGAGAGAAGCAACGGAGGATGCGACGGTTTTCAAGAGCCTCACGTCCCGGCTCTATTATAAGCTGATCAATACCATGTCCGAGGTACGCGTTACTCCAGGCGGTTCCGATTTTCGTCTTATGGACCGGAAAGCCGTGGATGCCCTGGATTCTTACCGTGAACGGGCCCGTTTCATTCGTGGCATGGTCAATAATCTGGGCTTCCGCTATACAACGGTATCCTTTGTGGCGCCGCCCCGTTTTGCAGGTCATTCCAAATTCAGCCTGAAAAAAATGCTGCGTTTTGCCCTGGATGGGATTACCGGATTTTCCCGGGTGCCCCTGCGGCTGGCCTTTTATGCAGGCCTGATTTTTGGTATTGGCAGTCTGTTGCTCTTGCTTCACGTCCTGTACGCCTATCTGACCGGTACGGCAGTACCGGGGTGGACCACCCTGGCTGCTGCCCAGTTCTTCCTCGGCGGGGTTGAACTGATGGGAATCGGCGTGGTCGGTGAATATGTGGGCCGTATCTTCGATGAAGTGAAGCATCGTCCCCTGTATATTGTCCGGGAGCACCTGGAAAACAAGCGTTCCTTTCCCGGAACGAGCCGGAATCATTGAAAAGATTACAAAAACAGAACAATCTGTTGAGTTTATGAATAAAAATGATTCATTTCGAACTCCATTCATGGGTTTGAATGTGAAACTTTAGTGACAAAATAGACAGAAAAAAAGAGTCTTGTTATAATAATGACTGTGTGAAAAGGGTACCGATGATTGAACCCATCTGTGTATCCTTTTTAATTTAAACCGAATCGTAGTGATACGAACGGAGGAACCAATGTGGGGTCAATTCCTTATATGGATAGGGTATCTCGACCCGAACCCGGCAGCTAACTTCGTAGGTGAATCGAGAGGGTGTGTTGATTATTTTTAAAGGGATGATGTTTGGGGCAATGCTGGCAGCGGCAGTTACGTTTGCAGCATTACCAAATGGAAACGCGCAGGCAGCTGCGCTACGTCAAGGGCAGTCCGGTCCGGAAGTGGCCGCAATCCAGGAGAAGCTTCTCATGGAAGGTTACGATATCGGGATTCCTGACGGTGTCTACGGTGCCCGTACAGTGGAAGCCGTCAAGAAGTATCAGGCCAGCATGGGGCTGGAAGCCGATGGAATCGTCGGCGATTCCACGTACATGAAACTGATGGGAAAACGCATGCCTTCCTATGCCGGCGGCTACGGCGTCAGCCGCGGTGGATCGGGTTACGGCTCGGCCCGTCGTTTGATCAACAAAGCCTTTGATTATATGGGCGTGCCTTACGTCTGGGGCGGAACGACTCCCTGGGGGTTTGACTGCTCCGGTTTCACACAGTATGTATTCCGGCAGGTCGGGGTTGAAATCCCAAGAACAGCGGATACGCAATACTACACGTATCCAAAAGTTTCGACCCGGAACCTGCAGCCCGGTGACCTGGTTTTCTTTGAAACCTATGAACCGGGACCTTCCCATTGCGGTATCTATATCGGCAATGGCAAGATGATCCACGCCAGCTCCAGCATGGGCGTATCCGTTGCGGATGTGTTCGACAGCTATTGGGGATCGAGGTATCTGGGAGCTGCCAGGGTTATGTGATAAGTCAGGATGGTGTAAGATACACCATCCTTATTTTTATGGGTCAGCGCCGGAATCGCGCTGATTCGCCGGATATGGGCAACCTGCTTCTTTCCATTTATAGTGGATAGAAGCAGGTTGTGTCGTATCGTACGACGTTGCGTTACGCAATATACTTTGGCCTGTCGTCTCCGCTCCTTTACTCCTCGACTCGTCTCGTCACCTCCGGAGCGGAGCTCACTGAAGGTAGTTCGTTGTGCCCTTTGCAGATTCCGTATCCAATTACGGCGTCAAAATGGCGCACAAACCAGTCGACGTACACACTTCGTACGACTCCTGGTTGTGCGCCATTTTTCCTTGTCCTTGAGCCCGTCCTGCTGCAAATTTCATAACGAACATTTGAAAAAAACAGTAAAGCAATAAGGCTACCAAGCGATCTGCGAACTGCGAACTGCGGTCCGCGAACCGCGGTCTGCGAACTGCGGTCTGCGGTCTGCTTCAAAAAATCTTATCTCCCTCGTTCACACCTGTCTGATAAAGTGATAAAATGATTCTGTCTGAGTACATTGTACGAACCTGAAGGGACAAAGGGGATTGATTTGTTATGGTTAATGAAAAAATGTATGAATTAGGTGCCAAAAAATCCACGATCCGCGCGATTTTTGAATACGGGAGAAAACGGGCTGCTGAAGTAGGGGAAGAGAACATCTTTGACTTTAGCCTGGGCAACCCTAACGTGCCGGCTCCTGATTTTATCAAGGAAGCGGTTATTGATATCATGAATGAACTGCCGCCCCAGGCGATTCACAGCTATACCATTGCTCCGGGGAATCCCCAGGTCCGGGAAACGCTGGCGGCCGATATCAACCGCCGTTTCGGTACCCATTTTACGATGAACAACCTGTTCATGACGAGCGGTGCTGCAGCCTCCATTACCATTTGCTTCAAGGCCCTGGCTGAGCGGGATGATGAATTTGTCATTGCTGCGCCGTTCTTCCCCGAATACCGTCCGTTTGTGGAATCCACCGGTGCCCGACTGGTCGTTGTTCCCGCACAGCCCGTTGATTTCCAGATTAATTTTGACCTTTTCGAAAAGGCCCTGACGCCCCATACCAAGGGAGTCATTGTCAATTCACCGAATAATCCCAGTGGAGCTGTCTATTCGGAGGAAACCATCAAACGGCTGGCTTCCCTTCTGACGAGAAAGGAGAAGGAATACGGCCACCCGATCTTCATCATTTCTGATGAGCCGTACCGGGAAATTGCCTATGAGGGCTGTGAAGTGCCTTATATTCCGCTGTATTACAGAAACACGCTGGTCTGCTACTCCTACAGTAAATCTTTCTCCCTGCCCGGTGAACGGATTGGCTATATCGTTGTGCCTTCGGAAGTCACGGACTTTGCAAAGCTTTACCCCGCCATTGCCGGTGCTGCCCGTGTCCTGACCCATGTAAATGCACCGAGCCTTTGGCAGCTGGTGGTTGCCCGCTGCGCCGGAAAGCCTTCCGATATCGAGCCATACCGCACTAACGGGGAGATGCTCTATAAAGGGCTGATTGAAGCCGGTTTCACCTGCGTCCGGCCCCAGGGGGCTTTCTACCTGTTTCCGAAATGCCTGGAAGACGATGACTATGCCTTCTGTGAACGGGCAAAAAAATATGATCTCCTGATTGTTCCGGGTACCGATTTTGGCTGTCCTGGCTATTTCCGTGCTTCCTATTGCATCAACCGCGATACGATCCGGAGATCCCTGCCGCTCTTCAAGAAGCTGGCGGATGAATACAAAAAGTAATGAAGGAAAAGGCTTCTGTTTCCTGCTCCCTGAAGGAGCAGGAAAGCGGCCACGCCCTGTTTGACAGGGTTCTGTAAATTTTATATAATTTCTAAATGCCTGATTGAGCGGCATCTGCCGCTATTGATCGAAATTTACTGAGGGAGATAGATGCATGAAATACTTAACCGGTAATGAGATTCGTCAAAAGTATCTGGACTTTTTCAAGGCGCGTGGCCATCTGGTCCTGCCAAGTGCTTCCCTGATTCCCCATGACGACCCGACCCTGCTGTTGATCGGCGCCGGCATGGCTCCGTTCAAGCCCTTTTTCACAGGCAAGATGAAACCGCCTTCTCCCAGGATCACAACCTGCCAGAAATGTGTCCGTACCGATGATATTGAAAACGTCGGTCATACGGCCCGTCACCATACGTATTTCGAAATGCTGGGAAATTTCTCCTTTGGTGACTATTTCAAGAAGGAAGTCATTCCCTGGGCCTGGGAGTTTTTGACCAAGGAACTGGAACTGCCGGGAGATAAATTGTGGATCACCATCTATCCGAAGGATGATGAAGCCTATCATATCTGGCATGATGTGGTGGGTGTTCCGGATGAGCGGATTGTCCGTCTGGATGATAACTTCTGGGAAATCGGCAGTGGTCCCTGCGGCCCTGACTCCGAAATCCATATTGACCTGGGTGCGGATAAAGGCTGCGGCAAACCGACCTGCGGACCTGGCTGCGATTGTGGCCGTTTCCTGGAACTGTGGAACCTGGTCTTTACCCAGTTCAACCAGAATGCCGATGGGACCTATACGCCGCTGGAACATAAGAACATCGATACCGGTGCCGGTCTGGAACGTCTGGCTTCCGTTATCCAGGGCAAGCCGTCCAACTTTGAAACGGATCTGATTTTCCCGCTCATCGAAATGGCCTGTGCCATTTCCGGAAAGAAATATAATGCCGACCCGGCTGTCGATATTTCCCTCAAGGTCATTGCCGACCACGCCAGAAGTATTACCTTTATGATTGGCGATGGCATCCTGCCTTCCAACGAGGGCAGGGGTTACGTGTTGCGCCGCGTCCTACGCCGGGCTGTACGTCATGGCCGCCTTATCGGTATCCGTGACAAGTTCCTGGTTCGTCTGGCCCGCAAGGTCATCGAGATGTACGGCGAACACTATTCCGAACTGGTCGAAAAGCAGGAATTCATCGAGAAGGTCATTGATATGGAAGAAAGCAGCTTCCTCCAGACCCTGTCCCAGGGCACGGACCTGCTCAATGAGAAGATTGCTGAAATGAAGAAGGAAGGCAAGACAGTCCTTTCCGGGGAGGATGCCTTCCGTTTGTATGATACCTTTGGGTTCCCCTGGGAACTGACCCAGGAAATCCTGGAAGAACAGGGCTTTACCATGGATAAGGCCGGTTTTGACAAGGCGATGGAAAGCCAGAAGGAACGGGCCCGTAAAGCCCGGAGTGACAAGGATGGTCGTCCGGTCATGTACGATACCCGGAGCCTCCATCTCCATGGGCTTACGGTGGATGAAAACAGCCGGGAGGGCAAAGTTGTTGCCCTTTATTATGCCGGTGACACCCAGCCCATCGACCATGCGGAAGAAGGATCGGAACTGGCCGTAATCCTTGATAATACGGCGTTCCACGCAGAAGGTGGCGGGCAGCTCGGTGATACGGGCCGTCTGATTTCTGACGCGGGCATCTTCAATGTAGAGAATACGAAGAAACTGCCCGATGGTACGACCATCCATCTGGGCACGGTGGAATCCGGGGCTTTCTCCGTAGGGCAGGAAGTCCGTTTTGAAGTCAATATGGAGCGCAAACGCGATATCGCACGCAACCATACGGCAACCCATTTACTCCATGCCGCCCTGAAAAAGGTCCTGGGCGGTCACGTGAACCAGGCCGGCAGTTATGTCGGTCCGGACCGGCTGCGTTTTGACTTCTCCCATTTCTCCCCGGTAACGGATGAGGAACTGGCCCAGGTTGAAGATCTCGTCAATGACTGCATCCTTGATGCGGTGGATGTGGAGATTTCCGAACAGGAACTGGAAAAGGCCAAGGAAATGGGTGCCATGGCCCTGTTTGGCGAAAAATATGGCAAGATTGTCCGTGTTGTCCATGTGCCGGGGCACAGCATGGAACTGTGCGGCGGTGTCCATGTGACGAACACGTCCCATATCGGTATGTTCAAGATCCTGTCCGAGTCGAGTGTCGGCGCTGGTGTGCGCCGTATCGAAGCGGTGACGGGACGAGGGGCCCTGAGCTATACGCGGGAGCTGGAATCGCTCATCGAAGAGGCTGCCGCTAAGGTCAAGGGTCGTCCCAACAGCCTGCTGACGCGTATTGATGCGCTGCAGGAAGAAGTAAGGAATGAAAAACATAAGGCCGCTGAACTGGAGCAGAAGCTGGTTTCCGCTGCTGCTGCAAACGCCGGTGACAGTGCCCGGGATATCAAGGGTGTTCCTGTCCTGATGCAGGAAGTCAAGGTCTCCGATGTGGCGGCACTGCGCTCCATGGGCGATACCTTGCGCGATAAGACCGGTGGCGTCGTCCTTCTGGTGGCAGTTATGGCTCCGGATAAAGTGAATATCCTCTGCATGGCTTCCAAGGAGGCTGTAGCCCGGGGTGTCCACGCCGGCAAGGTTGTCAAGGCTGCTGCCCAGGCGATGGGCGGTAACGGCGGTGGCCGTCCCGATATGGCCCAGGCCGGTGGCAAGGATGCATCCAAGGTCAAGGAAGCCCTTGCAGAAGCGGAAAAGGTTGTTGAAAGCCTGATCCAATAAGAGGTGTTGGCAATGGATCCGAAAAGACAGCTGGGAGAGGCCATGCTGGTGCTTCTCAGTGAAAAGGAACTGGAAGAGATCACCGATGCGGAAATCCTGAGAAAGGCGAATGTCAGCCGCTATCAGTACAAGAAATACTTCCGGAACAAGCGGGAGCTTGTCCGCTGGGAATATCTCCATATCCTGGCTACCCATGCCCGCGATATCCTGGGCAGCAAGAGCTGGTCGGAAGCACTGTACAAGAAATTTCTGGTCTATCAGCAGTATCTTCCTTTTTTCCAGCATATTTTCAAAAGAAACGATCTCCATTTTATCAGAAAGAACAACCGGCGCTTTGTCCGCGATGCCTATAATATGATGCTGCGTCATTATGGCGTGGATGTAAAGAACCCCCATATCCAGTTTGCCGTGGAGATGGTGGTCATAGGTGGCGAGGAAATCACCTTTCACTGGGTCGCGGATGGCATGAAGGTACCTATTGAAGTCATGCTGGTTCTTTTTCAGGAATCGATACCGGTCTGTATCAGTCAGTATTTTTATTAATGGACAGGGGCTGTCGCTTGCAGCGGCGGCCCTTTGTGGAAAAACAGCTCTTTCGGTGGCTGGACCGAAAGGTCCTTGCAGCTTCCGGGAGCTTTCAGACATTACTGCGGACTGCCTGGAAGGGCCTTCCCCTGGCGGAAGGTTCCGCCGGGTATTATGAGAGGCCTTTTTGCAGCTCCGGTCTGCGGCCTTGTACCTGTTTATTGAAAAGGAGGGATTTTCATGTCTCGTACAACCCAGGAAACAACCATGTTTACCCCGGTTCCCGAAGCCAAATCGGTGGCGGAAACCATCAAGGAAGTCGTGGAGGCCCTGAAGGAAAAGGGTTATAACCCCATCGACCAATTGGCCGGCTATCTGCTCAGTGGGGATCCGACCTATGTCACGAGCTATAAGGATGCCCGTCTGAAGATCCGTCGTTTTGAACGGTATGAATTGATTGAAGCACTCTTACAAAACTACCTGAAAGACCAGAACGTCAAATGAGAATCATGGGACTTGATCTGGGAACCCGGACCATCGGCGTTGCCGTCAGTGATGAAACGGGACTCATTGCCCGCGGTGTCGAGACCATTCGGCGCCATGGGCTGGAAAAGGATATGGCCCGTCTCCATGAGCTGGTAGAGCAGGAGGGCTGTACATCCCTTGTACTGGGGTATCCCAGGAACATGAATGGATCCGTCGGGGAACGGGCCAGGGCCAGTGAGGAATTTGCCGCGGTCCTGCGGGAACAGTTTCCTGCGATGGAAGTGACGCTTTGGGATGAGCGTCTTTCTACGGTGGCAGCGGAAAAGGTGCTCATCGAGGCGGACCTGCAGCGTAAAAAGCGGCGGAAAATCATTGATATGATGGCCGCTGTTGTCATTCTGCAAAACTATCTGGACAGTCTGAGGAGGTAACCCATGTCGAAGAAGCAGGATCTTTTTGAAACGGAAGACCAGACGGCGCTTGTCGTCGTAACCGACGAGGCCGGAAACAAGACCTATTACACGCAGGAAATGGTCATTCCCATGGATAAGAAGAATTTCGCGCTCCTCGTCCGTGAACCGATGGATGAAGATGAAGCAAAAGAACTGGAGGACGATGACTCGGTGATGATTGCCCGCATGGAGTTTGATGATGACGGGGAACCGGTCTATCTGGATCCGACCGATGAGGAGTTTGAGGCGGTCAAGAAGGCCTATGAGGAAATCGTAAGCGAGATGGACGAGGAGTAAGAGGCCTGATAGAGCATGTCAAAAAAGTTTTTACCGATGGCTGTGGCGCTGGTGTTGGCCGTTCTCTTCGGCGGGTACTGGTACCTCAACTATTTTAACAACAATGCAGGACTGGCTACGGGGGAAAAGGTTCATTTTACCATTACCAAGGGAATGACGACACGGGACATTGCCAATCTCCTGCATGAAAAAAAGGTAATCAGTACGCCGGAATCCTTTCTGATCACCGCCAAGGTACGTCGCATGGAAGACGCCCTGAAGGCAGGGAATTATGAGATTACGGCAGGAATGTCCAACGCAGATATCCTGGAAATCATTGCTACGGGCAAGACGCGGTACAATGTGTTTACCGTGCCTGAGGCCTCAAGCATCCGGGAAATCGCCAGAAAGCTGGAAAAGGAGCATCTGGGTTCGGCTGCGCGCTTTGAGGAAGCGGCGGTCAATTACACACCGTATCCCTACATGGAAACTTCGAATCCCGATGTGATCTTCAAGGCGGAAGGATTTGCCTACCCGGCAACCTATTATCTGCCAGAGGGAGCATCGGAAAAGGAGATCCTGACCCGCATGGTCAAGGAATTCAATACCCGCCTGACTCCGGAAGTGCGGGAACAGCTTTCAAAAAACACCATGTCCCTGCGGGATGTGGTCAGCATGGCCGCCATGGTGGAGCGGGAAGCGACGTTTCGTGAGGAAATGCCGCTGATTGCCGGTGTCTTCCTGAAGCGGCTGGAAATGAATATGCCCATTCAGTCGGACACGACAGTCCAGTATGTCCTGAGTGAACATAAGGAAGAGGTCATGTATTCGGACCTGAAGGTGCAGTCCCCCTATAACACGTACCTGCATCCCGGAATGCCGCCTGGTCCCATTGCCAATCCGAGCATGGAAGCCATCAAGGCTGTCCTGGACCCGGTAAAGACCGATTATCTCTATTTTGTGGCTGATAAGGATGGCCACCATCGCTTTACGAAGACGTATGAAGAACATAAACAGATGATCCGCTCGATTCACGGAGACGTAGAACTATGAAACCCATTGAATTGTTAGCCCCCGCAGGAAGCCTGGATAAATGTAAAATGGCCCTGCTCTATGGGGCCGATGCCGTTTATCTGGGCGGAAAGGCCTTTGGCCTCCGGGCCTTCGCGGCAAACTTTACCATGGAAGAAATCTGCCAGGCCTGCCACTTTGCCCATGAACGGGGAAAGAAAATATACGTAACGGTCAATGTCGTTCCCCATAATGGCGACCTGGACAAGCTGCCTTCCTATTTAAAGGACCTTGAAGCGGCCGGGGTCGATGCCCTCCTGGTTTCCGACCTGGGTGTCTGGTCCATTGCCAGAAGGACCGTGCCGGACATGGCGCTTCATGTGAGCACGCAGGCCAATGTTACCAACTATGCGGCAGCAGAAGCCTGGGAACGCATGGGGGCGGACCGGATTGTCCTTGCCCGGGAGCTTTCCCTGGGGGAAATTGCTGAAATCACCAAAAGAATCCATGCCGATGTGGAAGTTTTTGTCCACGGGGCCATGTGCATTTCCTATTCCGGACGCTGCCTTTTGAGTAATTATTTCACCGGACGGGACAGTAATCGCGGGGCCTGTGCCCAGGTCTGCCGCTGGGAATTTTCCCTTCATGAAAAGAACCGTCCCGGTGAAGCTTTCCCGATTGCCGAGGACGAGCACGGGACCTATATCATGAATTCCAGGGACCTGTGCCTGATTGATTATCTGCCGGATCTTTTGAAAGCCGGCGTAGCCAGCCTCAAGATTGAAGGCCGCATGAAAAGCATTCACTATGTGGCGACCGTTGTCAGCGTTTATCGCAAGGCCATTGATGCCTGCCTGCGCGACCCGGACCACTACAAGGTGGATCCGCAGTGGCGGGATGAACTTGAAAAGATTTCGCACCGTCCCTATACGACGGGATTTGCCGTCCATCAGCCCGGTGCCGATGCCCAGGTCTACACAACTTCATCCTACGAACAAAGTGCCGATTTCGTGGGACTTATTCGTTCCTGTGATGATGTGTCGGGACGGGTTACGGTTGAACAGCGGAACCATCTGAAAGCAGGGGAGACCCTGGAGGTCCTGACTCCGGAAGGAAAGATTTTTTCCTGGACCCTTGCCGATATGAAGGATGCGGATGGGATTCCTATCACGGTGGCCCCGCACGCACAGATGCTCTTTACGGCGGCCGGACAGGACGGGATGCGCCCGTATTCCCTGGTCCGGAGGCTGAAAAAATAAAGGGAGGGCCTTTTTCCGTACGATTTTCCCCGATCTTATAAAATTTTTCCCTGTTCAATATAGGCAAATGGCCGGGAATATGCTAAAATACTAAGGTAATTTTGTTGGAGGCATTCACATGAACACATTAGCCAAACTCAGAGCCTTCATGGAAGAACAGCATGTGGAAGGCATATTCATCAAGGGAGATTCCTCGATCCGCTATTTCACGGGATTTACGGGAGGCGAAAGCCTGCTGTATGTCGACGCGGACCGGCAGGCCCTGATTACGGACTCGCGGTATACGCTGCAGGCCCGGCAACAGGCTCCGGATTGTGAGGTCATCGAACATCTTCATGGATTCTGGCCGGAAGCGGCGAAACTTCCAAAATCCACGGCGCTTGCCCTGGATGGGGACTATTTCTCCTATGCGGAGCAGCAGGCCCTTGCTGCCGCGCTTCCGCAGGTATCCTGGAAAAACCTGAACCTGGTCGGACTCCGACAGGTCAAGAGTGGGGAAGAACTGGCAAGGATCCGACGGGCCGTTGCCATTTCCGATGAAGCATTTGAACAGCTTCTACCTCACATCCATGCAGGTCGACGGGAATGTGACCTGGCCGCGGAACTGGAATATAATATGAGAAAACTGGGCAGTACGAAGACTTCCTTTGACACGATTGTGGCTTCCGGTAAACGGAGTGCCCTGCCTCACGGGGTTGCATCGGCCAAGGTAGTGGAAAAAGGCGATCTTGTCACCTTTGATTTCGGCTGCGTCTATGAAGGTTATTGTTCCGATATTACCCGGACAGTGGTGATTGGCAAAGCCGCACCGTGGCAGAAGGAAATCTACGGGATTGTCCTGGAAGCCAACCTGCTGGGTGAAAAAGTGCTTCGTTCCGGTTTGACCGGTATCGAGGTCGACAGAACCGTGCGGGACTTCATTACGTCCAAGGGATATGGCCCGAATTTTGGTCATGGTCTCGGGCACGGCGTGGGCCTGGATATCCATGAAAAACCGGTCCTGAATAAAGCCAACAACCTGCCGCTTCCTTCCGGTGCCATTGTTACCGTGGAGCCGGGAATCTACCTTCCCGACCGTGGTGGTGTCCGTATTGAGGACACGGTCCTGGTAACGAACGACGGCTGTGAACGGCTGACTTCTGTTGACAAATCCCTTAAGGAATTAGCGTAGGAAATAAAATTATTGGAGGTTGTTTGAATGATTTCTACGAACGATTTTAAAACTGGCGTAACGGTTGAGA
>CADBQR010000014.1 GCA_902796945.1 uncultured Acidaminococcus sp. | reverse complement strand
TCTGCAGGGGAGTACCGTCGGGCAGGAAGGGCATATCCTCTTCACGAAGGATGCGGGAAACAACACCCTTGTTGCCGTGACGGCCAGCCATCTTATCGCCTTCGCCGATTTTCCGTTTTTGGACAATGCTGACACGAACCTGCTTGTTGACGCCAGGCGGCAGCTCATCCCCATTTTCACGGGTAAATACCTTGACACTGATGATGATACCGAATTCACCGTGAGGAACGCGCAGGGAGCTGTCGCGGACTTCGCGGGCCTTCTCGGCAAAAATGGCACGGATCAGGCGCTCTTCAGCGGACAGTTCCGTTTCTCCCTTGGGCGTGACCTTACCAACAAGGATATCACCAGGACGGACTTCCGCACCGACGCGAATGATCCCTTCTTCGTCCAAGTCCTTCAGGGCATCTTCGGAGACGTTCGGGATATCCCGGGTGATTTCTTCAGGTCCCAGTTTCGTATCACGGGCATCGCAATTATATTCTTCAATATGAATGGAAGTAAAGACATCATCCTTGACAAGGTCTTCACTCAACAGGACGGCATCTTCGTAGTTATAGCCTTCCCAGGGCATGTACGCAGCAATGGCGTTGCGGCCCAGGGCCAGTTCGCCGTGGTCGGTAGCAGGACCGTCAGCCAGGACCTGGCCTTCCTCAATCTTGTCACCCTTGTAGACAATCGGGCGCTGGTTGACGCATGTACTCTGGTTGGAACGCTTGAATTTCAGGACATTGTATTCATCAACGCCCTTTCCGTCATCACGGGTAATGATGATCTTGTCGCCGCTGACATACTTGACCGTACCGGCGTGTTTAGCCAGGATGCAGACACCGGAGTCGCAGGCAACCTTATATTCCATACCGGTTCCGACGACAGGAGCCTTCGGGTTCAGCAGGGGAACCGCCTGGCGCTGCATGTTGGCCCCCATGAGGGCACGGTTGGCGTCATCGTTTTCCAGGAAAGGAATCAAGGCAGCTGCAATGGACATAACCTGTTTCGGCGATACGTCCATGAAATCGGCCCGTTCAGGCGGAATGGAAAGCACGTCGTTCTTGTCGCGGCAAGTGATGTGATCGTTGACAAAGTGATTATCCTCGGTCAGCGGTTCGTTTGCCTGGGCAACAATATAGTTATCTTCTTCATCAGCCGTCAGGTAAACGATTTCATCGGTTACCTTCTTATTGACCTTATCGATTTTGCGGTAAGGCGTTTCAATGAAGCCGTACCGGTTGACCACACCATAGGCGGCCAGGGAACCAATCAGGCCGATGTTCGGACCTTCAGGCGTTTCGATAGGGCACATACGACCGTAATGGGACGGATGTACGTCGCGGACTTCGTAGCCGGCTCTTTCACGGGACAGACCGCCAGGCCCCAAAGCGGAAAGACGACGCTTATGGGTGAGTTCTGCCAGCGGGTTGTTCTGGTCCATGAACTGGGACAGCTGGCTGCTGCCGAAGAATTCCTTGACAGCGGCTACGACCGGACGGATATTGATGAGGGCCTGCGGCGTGATGACATCCGCATCCTGCAGCGTCATGCGCTCACGGATGACCCGTTCCATACGGGACAGGCCGATACGGAACTGGTTCTGAAGCAGTTCACCGACGCAGCGGACACGACGGTTGCCCAGATGGTCGATATCATCCTTGCCTTCCATGCCGTCAATGACATTCAGCAGATAGCCGAAGGAAGCGATGACATCGGCCGGCGTAATGGTACGGACAGAAGGATCGATGTCCTTCGTCACGATAATGCGTTCCGGCTGTTCCTGGAATTTTACCCATACAATGGCATAGCCAGGCTGGGAGAAGACGCCGCTCTTTTCAATGGTATCGATTTCCGCGTCACCAATCCGGGTACCCTCCGGCAGGATAACCTTGCCTTTGGAGCCATCCGGATTCTCGGAGCACAGGTCCTTCGCCAGGGTCTTGCCATGGAGACGATGCCGCCAGCCCAGTTTTTTATTGATCTTGTAACGACCGACACTGGCCAGGTCATATCTCCTGTTATCAGAGAAAATATTGTAAATCAGCTGTTCGGCGTTTTCCAGGTTGGCCGGTTCGCCCGGACGCAGTTTCCGGTAGATTTCCAGCATGGCATCTTCTTCATTTTTCGTTGTATCCTTGGCAAGGGTAGCAACAAGGAACGGATGCTCGCCGAAGACTTCAATGATATCGTCATTGCTGGGGAGCCCCATGACGCGCAACAGGGCCGTGGCAGAAAGCTTTCTAGTCCGGTCCACACGGGCGTAGATGATATCGTTCAGGTCGGTTTCGTATTCGATCCAGGCGCCGCGGTTCGGGATCACCGTCGTCCCATAAAGGAATTTGCCCATGGGGTCCATGTCCTTGGCATAGTAGACGCCAGGGCTGCGGACCAGCTGGCTGACGATGACACGTTCCGCACCATTGATGACAAAGGTCCCCGTATCGGTCATCAGGGGGAAATCACCCATAAAGACCGTGGATTCCTTGATTTCGCCTGTATCCTTGTAAAGCAGACGGACGTCCACGTTCAGGGGAGCCGCATAAGTAGCATCCTTTTCCTTGCAAGTCTCAACATCATACTTGGGATCGCCAATCGTGAAGTTTTCAAAACTCAGTTCCAGGTTGTCCGTGAAGTCCTTGATGGGAGAAACATCCTTGAAGGCATCATGCAGTCCTTCCCTGATGAACCACTCATAAGACTTTCTCTGCAAATCAATCAAATGAGGCATCTTCAGGACTTCTTTGATTCTTGCATAGCTGTACCTTTTTCGGTTGCCATTATGCACCGGTCTGAACAACATATGGGTTCTCACTCCTTTTTAATCCTGCAGGTTTTCAAACACAAAAAAACAAGGCTCACAATCAAATATCGTTTGATTAGCCTTGTAATAAGTAAGTTCTCTCAGTCAGCATTTCGTGCCCCTCTCTACAAAACGATCGGAACGCGATGTCCAACCACTGAGCACTCGCGAAACCTTATAATCCTGCTTTTCATAAATTTCATGGAAAGATATTGTACCATGGGAATATAAAAAAAGCAAGCATTTTTACTTGAAAAGCATCCATTCCTTTGCAGTCTTTTTTCCCGCTTTTCCCAGGTTTGGAATTTTACGGCGCTCTCCGGGAAAAGGGCAATCGGCCGCTGGGACCGGGCCCCGTTTCCGGGGTTCAGCGGACCGTACCCTCCCCCTGAAGACAGGGACCCCACAGGGACTGCAGTTTATCCAGGCTGCAGCGGGCATTTGCCGGACTCGTGGAAGGCATGGCCCACACCACAAGGTTTCCGCGTCCCAGCAGTGCCCTGTTGTACCGGACAAAGGCGGCATGGGCCTTGCCTCCATTGCAGAGAATCTGGGAGATGGCAGGGTACTGCTCCAGCAAAGCGGCAATATCGTTCGGCCGTTCATCATGGATGGCAGAATCCAGGCTGCCTTCCCGTTCGCACTGGCCGATGGTATCCCACAGGCCTACGTGGTGTCGATGGAGCATGGCCAGACGTGCTTTGTAGGCAACAGGCAGTTTCTCGCCAAAAAGCATGGCCATCAGCGGCCAGAAACGATTCCGCGGGTGGGCATAATACTGTTGCTCTTCCAGGGACCGCACACCGGGCATCGAACCCAAAACAAGCGTCGTACATTGTGCGTCCACGGAAGGCGGCAGTCCGATGCAAAGCATGATGGTTTTCCTCCTGTTTCCGGAATCGGGCATCCCACCGGCAGGTGGGACAAAAAAGAGCTGTCGCACCACGGCGGCAGCCCTTTGCAGTTTCTTATTATGCTTCAGCTTCTACAGGAACAACGCTGATGATACGGCGGTCCTTACCCCATCTTTCAAAGGAAACCTTACCGGCAACCTTGGCATAGATGGTGTAGTCCTTACCCATACCTACGTTCTGTCCCATATGGAAACGGGTCCCACGCTGACGGACAATGATGGAGCCAGCCGTTACCAGCTGACCGTCATGTGCCTTGGTGCCCATGCGCTGGGCATTGGAATCACGGCCGTTGTGAGTGGAACCGGAACCTTTCTTATGAGCATGTAATTGAAGGATTAATTCGAACACGATACTCACCTCCTGTGTTCATGGATCGAGAGGTATTGCCCGGGATAACTCCTTTGCAAATGGCGCAGCCCGCAGACCATGGTCTGCAAAATGGCATCGGTCTTTGCATCCGGTTCGCTGTCCAGGCATACCGACAGATTGCCGTCTTCCTCATCAATGGAATACGTCACCTTCCGGTGCAGCACTTCATTGAGTCCGTTCGTGGCAATCTGAGTATTCAGCGATACGGCATAGCAGACTTCGTCAAATCCCTCAGGATTGGCCTCTGCATGCCCCGAAACGGTGTATCGTCTGATTCTGCCATGCTTATTGTAGTAAAGATCTACCTGGATCATGGCTTATGCTTCGATAGAAGTGATTTCAACCTGCGTGTAAGGCTGACGATGGCCCTGGCGCTTACGATAATTGCTCTTTGCTCTGTATTTGAAAACAAAGATCTTATCGGCCTTGCCCTGCTTGGCAACCTTGGCGGTTACCTTGGCACCTTCAACCTTAGGCGTGCCAACCTTGACGTCAGCATCGTTCACTACGGTCAGAACGTCGTCAAAAACGATTTCTTCGCCTTCAGCAGCATTCAGTTTTTCAACATTCAGGACATCGCCTTCGCTGACACGATACTGTTTGCCGCCGGTACGGATAATTGCGTACATTCAAATGCACCTCCCTCATTCAAGACTCGCCGAATACGGTACTCCTTCCGGAGTTTACGGAACCTCTCCGGGCGGTAGTGCTGAATGTAGATTCAGCCTTACAAATATACTATAGGAACGGGAAAATGTCAAGGCAGAATTCGCGGCAGGCCTGACCCTTTCCACCGCTCAGCGCAGGAATGCCTCCCTGGCTTCCACCACCTGCACGATATGCGATGCGGTCGTCGTGCAGCAACCTCCGACAGCCGATGCACCGGCCCGGAAGTATTCCAGGGCGTACTCCCTGAAGCTGTGGCTGTCCGGCGCGCCGTGCCAGGTCTTGGTGGCCGGATCATAAACTTCCCCACTGTTGGGATAGATGACTACGGGCAGCGCCGTTTCTTTCCGGAGCTCCGCAATCAGACCGGTCATATATTCTGGCTTGGTACAGTTCGCACCGATGGCCTTCAAATGGGGAAATCCCTCCCTGAAGGCCCTGGCGCATTCCCGGATGGGGGTTCCCTCATTAATATGCGCCCCGTCACGACAGGAGAAACTGATCCAGTAATCCGCTCCCAGGTCCTCGGCAATCCCTGCTTCAAGCTTCGTTTCCGCAAGGGACGGCTGCGTCTCAAAGAGCAGTGCGTCCGCGCCGGCCTGCCAGAGGAGTTCGGCCCGGCGGGCATGGAAATCGTACAGGACCTGGTCGGACACGCCATAATGGCCTTTGTATTCAGAGCCATCGGCCAAATAGGCCCCATAAGGACCAATACCGGCCAGGCACAGCGGATAGGCCCGGCCGGCGGCCTTGCCTTCCTTTTCCCACCAGGCTTCCCGGGCTTCACAGAACAGTTCCACGGAGCGCACGATCAGTGCTTCCGCCTCCTTTTGGGAGTAACCGGCCGCCTCCAGCCCGGGCAGGGTGGCCTGGTAGCTGCAGGTGATTCCCGCATCGGCACCGGCACGGAAATAATCAAGATGGACCTGCTTTACGAGTTCGGGCTGCTCTGCCAGGACCTTCGCCGTCCAGAGCCGGTCGTTCAGGTTGGCTCCCAACTGTTCCAGGGCGGTTCCCATGGATCCGTCAATCACAGCAAGCTTCTTTTGTGCCAGGATTTCCTGCAGCGTAGTTCTCATAATGGCAAGGTCCTTTCTTCATCAATGGTTCCATAAGATACGACAGGCGGATGCTCGCCCCTTTTCCGGGCCGGCAGATACCGGAACCAGAAATCATTGAAGAGGCGCATGATTTCCTTCCGCTGGGTAATGATGAACAGAATCGTAAAGAAAACATAAATGGCCGAAAGAATATCCGTCATGGCCCATAAGGCATCGGCCTTGACATCATACATGGCCACACAGGGAATCATATAATACAGCATATAGATCTTGGTGGCCCACTGGTTGCGTCGGGTATCCCCGAAAGCATAATTGACGGATTTCTCGCAGCTATAGTACATGCCGACAATGGTCGTCCAGGCAAAGACGGTGATGGCAATGGCCATGAACCAGGCCCCAAAGGGTCCATAGACAGTACGAAAGGCCACGGTTGTCAGGCGGGCGCTGTCGACGCCGGGATAATCGATGTAAACCCGGGTCAGGATAATGGAAAGCGCCGTCACGGAGCATACAACAATGGTATCAAGAAAAACTTCGCCCCAACCCCAGGACGCCTGGCGAACGGGATGGTCCGTCCGGGCCGAGGCGTGGGCAATGATGCCATAGCCCGTGCCTGCATCATTGGAATAAAGCCCCCGGGCAATTCCATAGCGCAGTGCATCCTTTACGGTAGCGCCGGCAAAACCGCCGACCGCGGCCATGGGAGTGAAGGCGCTCCGGATGATCAGGAACAGGGCAGCCGGTACTTCGCTAAGGTACTCCAGCAGGATGCCGAGGCCGCCGAGAATATACAACAGCGCCATGAAAGGAACGACCCGCTCCATGACGGAGGAAATCCTTTTCAGGCCCCCGAAAATCGTGGCGAAACAGGTAATTCCCAGAAAGGCGCCCGTAATCCGCGGTTCCAGCCCGAAGCCTTCCTTCATGGCCCCCACGACGGATTCTGTCTGGACACAGTCCGTCCAGGGCCCCAGGGTAAAACAGGCAGCAGCCAGGAGGATAGCACCCCGGGACCAGCCCAGGGCATTTTTCATGACAAAGGAGCGGTCGCACATGTATTCATCCATGGAACGGGAATATTTGACGCGGAAACGCTGTCCCAGGATGATTTCACAGGCCTTTGTCGACATCCCCAAAAGGCCCGATACCCACATCCAGAAAACAGCCCCCGGACCGCCGGAAACAATGGCGGTCGCGACGCCACCGATATTCCCGACGCCAATGGTATTGGCCATGGCCGTACAGGCGGCCGCGAAGCCGGAAACCGTACCCTGTCCCTCCCCCTTTTGGAACATGCGGCCAAAGGTATTCCTGAAATTGAAACCGATTTCCCGGAAATTATACCGAAACCCGAAGCAGATACTCAGATAGAGCCCGGTCCCCACCAGCAGGATGGTCATGGGGGTTCCCCACAGGGCATCGGAGATGGAAGTCAAAAGATTCAGTATCAAAAAGTTCTCCTCCCTTTCGTTGGAATACGCTGATTGTAACAGTGTAGCGCCGATATGTCAACGAATCGGGAACAATGTACACGGAAAAAACACCTTGCCGGAAAATAAGGGACCCTGGCAAAAACAAAGGGGTCCGGTGCCCTTGGGATCAGCTGGTTTTTCCAGAGGCAGTAAATGACTGGAAGGAGCCATGGCGCTCCCCGGGCTGCGGAAAGGGAAAATAATCTATCGGAAATCCCTATGCCCCCTATCGGGCATTTTCATTTTTTTCATGGTATAATGGGACCAATTTCCATGAGGACAACAAAAAAGAACCACTGAAAAAGGAGGTGGCCATCCTGTCGAATTCCGTAACATACGCACTCCTGACATTGATTGGCATCATCTGGGGCTTTCAGCCCATTACATTGAAATTCCTGCTTCCCTATTGGAGCCCTGCCACCATCACTGCATTCCGGTACCTCGTCGTCGGGCTGGTCCTGCTCCTTTACCAGTTCCTGGCTTCCCGCGGCAGCCGCTCTGCCATCCTTCCGGCCAAAGCGGACTGGCCCTGGATCATCTTCATGGGCATCAACGGGCAGATGCTGAACAGCGTCCTGCAGTTCCACGGCCTGCAGTTCACGACCGTCACGAACAGTACCCTGATCACAGCCACCACACCGGCCATCACATCGGTCTGTGCCTTCCTGATCCTGCGGGAACATTTCCGGGTCAAGCAATGGCTGGGCATTCTCTTTTCCTTTGTCGGCGTGCTCGCCATCATTACCAAAGGTGACCTGACCGTCCTTACGGGATTTCGCATGAACCAGGGCGACCTGCTCTGCATTGCTTCCCAGTTTGCCTGGGCTTTCTACAGCCTGGCGGCCCGCAAGCTAACGGGGCACCTCGATGTCCTGACGGCGCTGGGCTGGTGCAGCCTGTGCGGCGCCGCGGGAACCATCGTCTATGGCCTGGCATCCCATACCTTTGCCGTTTCGCCGCTGCCGACGGTTCCTTTCCTGTCCTACCTCTACATAACGCTCCTGGGCGGGATCGCTGCCAACGTGTTCTGGAACTTCGGCGTCAAGAACGTGGGGCCCAGCGTGAGCTCTGTGTTCCTGAACCTGACACCGGTCGTCGGAATGCTGTCGGGCTGGCTGATTTTCAGCGACCCCATGGGACTCCTGCAATTGCTGGGAGCCGCTGTCATTTTCGTCGGGGTCTACCTGACAACGCACGGCTGATTCCCCCTGTTTAGGGCAATCAGTCGCTGCAGGACCTGCCGTCCGTGTTTTTCCGGAGCTTTCCATCTGAGGCTTTCCATTGTATTAAAGAAGCGGAGCTGCCGCACAAGCGACAGCTCCGCTTCTTTACGTTTAAATTCAAGGCAATCAGCCCAGAATGGATTTTTTGATCATCTGGTTGACCATGCCCGGGTTGGCTTTGCCGCGGGACTTCTTCATGACCTGACCAACAAGGAACCCAATGGCTTTATCCTTACCCGCCTTGATATCCGCCACAGACTGCGGATTGGCTGCCAGGACCTCATCGACCATGGCCTGGATGGCTCCGGCATCGCTGACCTGTTCCAGCCCCAGCTCCTTGACCAGCTCGACAGGGGCCTTATCGTTCTTCAGCATCTCGGCAAAAACCTTCTTTGCCAGTTTACTGGACAGGACGCCTTTCTTGACGAGGGTCACCATTTCGCCCAAATGTTTCGGGGAAATCGGAAAATCGGCAATGGTCACATTGTTGGCATTCAAATAAGCCGATACATCGCCGAGCATCCAGTTGGCCACACCCTTGGCATCATCCGTGGCAGCCGCTGCTTCATCAAAGTAGGCAGCAAATTTCTTGTCCGCCACGATCAATTCGGCATTGTATTCGTCCAGGCCTTTTTCCTTCATCAGACGTTCCTTCTTGGCGTCAGGCAGTTCGGGCAGCTCGCTCTTTGCCTTTTCAATCCAGGCATCGTCAATGATGATGGGTGCCAGGTCCGGTTCCGGGAAGTAACGGTAATCGTGGGCTTCTTCCTTGGAACGCATGGAGAAGGTCATGCCCTGCGCGTCATCCCAGGTACGGGTTTCCTGGACCACGTGGCCGCCGTCTTCCAGGATTTCCTTTTGCCGTTCCACTTCATATTCAATAGCCCGTTCCAGGGCCTTGAACGAGTTCAGGTTCTTGATTTCGGCACGGGTACCGAATTCCTTAGCCCCTTCCGGCATGATGGAAATGTTGGCGTCGCAGCGCATGGAGCCTTCTTCCATCTTGCCATCGCAGACTTCGGTATACTGCAGGTAGGAACGCAGCTTTTCCATATAGGCGCGGGCTTCGGCGGCGCTTCTCATATCCGGTTCGGATACGATTTCAATGAGCGGTACGCCGGCGCGGTTGTAGTCCACCGCCGAAGAATCGGACGTGCTGATGGTGGCACCGGAGTGCACCAGCTTACCTGCGTCTTCTTCCATATGGATACGGGTAATGCCAATTCTTTTTTTCTTGCCGTCCACGGTAATATCCACGTGGCCGTTCAGGGCAATGGGCTGATAGAACTGGGAAATCTGGTAAGCCTTGGCCAAGTCCGGATAGTAGTAGTTCTTCCGGTCGAACTTGCTGTAATGCTGGATATCGCAGTTCAGGGCCAGACCAAAGCGCAGGGCAAACTCGACCATCTGCTTGTTCATGACAGGCAGGGCGCCGGGCATTCCCAGGCAGACAGGGCATACATGGGTATTCGGCTCACTGCCGAATTCGGTGGAGCAGGAGCAGAAGGCCTTGGTTTTGGTCTTCAGTTCCGCATGTACTTCCAAACCAATTACGGTAATATATTCAGTCATTATTTTTTACCTCCCAGAGGTGCCACGGCCTTATGGAAATCCGTAGCCTGTTCAAAGGTATAGGCAGCACGCAGCAGGGTTTCCTCACCCAGGGGCTTGCCAATCAGCTGGGCACCGACGGGCATATGGTCAATGAAGCCGCAGGGAATGGAAATGCCGGGCAGGCCCGCCATATTGACAGGAATGGTCGTCACATCGAGCATGTAAATGGTGAGCGGATCCATTTTGGCATCCAGGGGATAGGCAACAACCGGGGAAGTCGGAGTCAGCAGCAGGTCGCACTGTTCGAAGGCTTTCTGGTAATCCTGACGGATCAGCGTACGGACCTGCATTGCCTTGTTATAGTAGGCATCATAATAACCGGAGCTGAGCACATAGGTTCCGAGCATGATGCGGCGGCGTACTTCCTGGCCAAAGCCTTCCGTACGGGTTGCCGCCATCATTTCCGGAGCAGACTGGGCCTGCATATTACGGTAGCCATAGCGGACGCCGTCGAAACGGCCCAGGTTGGCAGAAGCCTCTGCCGGCGCGATGATGTAGTAGGTAATGACGGCATATTCCGTATGGGGAAGGGAAACTTCCACTACATGGGCTCCCAGTTCCTCAAATTTCTTCGCCGTCAGTTTGATCTGTTCGGCCACTTTCGGATCCGTTCCTTTGCCGAAGAATTCCTTCGGCAGACCGATGGTCATGCCCTTCACATCCTGTTTCAGGGCTTTTGTGAAGTCAGGAACCGGCACGTTGGCAGAAGTCGAATCATGGGCATCGACCCCGCAGATCGTATTGAGGACGATGGCCGCATCCGTCACATCCCGGACAATGGGCCCGATCTGGTCCAGGGAGGAAGCAAAGGCAATACAGCCATAACGGGAAACCCGGCCATAGGTCGGTTTGATTCCCACGCAGCCGTTGAAGGAAGCGGGCTGACGGATGGATCCGCCCGTATCACTGCCCAGGGACCAAATGGCTTCCCCGGCAGCAATGGCAGCGGCGCTGCCGCCGGAAGACCCGCCGGGAACCCGGGACAGGTCCCAGGGATTGGACGTGGACTGGAAATAGGAGGTTTCCGTCGTGGACCCCATGGCAAATTCATCCATATTGGTCTTGCCCAGGAAAACCGTATCGTCCTTCCGCAGGTTTTCGATGACATGGGCATCGTAAATCGGCTGGAAGTTCTCCAGGATCTTGGAAGCGCAGGTCAGGCGCATTCCTTTCAGGCTGATGTTATCCTTGATGGCACCGGGAACGCCGGTCAGCGGTTTGATGGCTTCGCCGGCAGCAATCCGTGCATCGACTTGGGCAGCCTTTTTCAGGGCCCCTTCCTTATCCAGCGTAATATACGCCTTGACTTGATCTTCCACTTCATCAATGCGGTCGTATACCGCATTGGTCAGTTCCACGGAGCTGATTTCCTTTTTGGTCAGCTTCTCATGGAGTTCATGTACCGTTTCATTATATAACGCCACAGTTCTTCCTCCTCTTATTCGATTACACGAGGAACCTTGAAGCCGCCGTTATGTTCTTCCGGCGCATTCTTCATGGCTTCTTCATGGGTCACGCCGGGCTGCGGAACGTCCTCGCGGAAAACGTTGCTCGTCGGCAGTACGTAAGGGGAAGGTTCAATTCCCGTCGTATCCACTTTCTTCAGGATTTCAGCATAGTTCAGGATCTGATTGAACTGCTCCTGGAACTTATCCAGCTCATCCGCCGGCACGTTCAGCCGGGACAGGGTTGCGATATGTTTGACATCTTTCGCTGTAATGCTCATGGTCTCACCGCCTGTTTTAAACTTTTAACATCTACCGATTATACCACAGTGGCGTAAGATTTACCATTTGTGAACCGGGCGTGCCCCCGATGCGGACCGGAAACAAGGAAGGAAAACCATCGCCGCGCGGCAATCCGGCCCCCAATCAAAAGGAAAGGGCGGCCTTCCATTAGGAGAAACAGCGGCCCGGGACTCCGGCCATCCGAATGCCCGCTTTCCCACCTGGTAAAATCCATGTGCTTTTTTGGTGTACCTATTGTAAAATAGAAGAGAAAGGATGTTCCAAGACCAAAGAAAGGAGACAAGCCATGACAGAGAGCATCAGTGTCCGTTATGAAGAAAACAAGAGCCGCTCCGCGGCCTATGATGGCAATCAGGAAGTAGGCTATTGCTCATATTCCGTTGACGGTGATGTCTGGGTGCTGGAGCACACGGTGGTGGACCCTGCCTATAAAGGGCACGGCCTGGCCCGCAAGCTCGTGGACGCCGTCGTGACAGCCGCGAGGGATTCCCACGTTAAGATCCTTCCCCTGTGTTCATACGCCGCCAGCCTGTTCCAGAAAGATAAAAAATATGCCGATGTAACTGCATTGGCCTGAAGGATGCGGCAGCTGCCAGACGCAGCTGCCGCCTTATTTTTCATAAAATAATCAGGGGGCTGCCAAACGGCAGCCCCCCTTTCCATTCCCTTCCATGACTTCAGGAACCGGTTTATTTCATGACAAGCAGACTCATATCCGCCACACTGTTAACACATTCCCGGACCTCGTTCAGCAGGGCCAGGCGATTGTGCCGGACCGCTTCGTCCTTATCCATGACCATGACATCATCAAAGAACTGGTTGACCGGAGCGGCCAAAAGGTCATTGGTCGTCAGGACATGGGCAAAGTCGCGGGCCCTCAGGCAGGCAGCGGCCTGGTCCTTATTCTTTTCAACCGCCTCATACAGGGCCTTTTCGGCTTTTTCCTTCAGAAGTTCCGGTTTGACGGCATCGGTGACCCGGTTATTCCTGGTGATGTTCTCCACCCGCGTAAAGGCCTGGATGCTGTCAGCAGCCTGGGAAGTCTCCAGGTAGGAAGTAAGTGCGTCGGCAGCGGCAAAGACATCTGCCAGGTCATCCCGTTTCTCTGCGCCCAGGGCGGCATCGACAATATCATACCGGACGCCCTTATCCAGGAGCATGTTCTTCGTGCGCTGGGCCAGGAAATCTACGACATCCGCCACCATTTTTTCTTCATGGTCGACCTTGACGGGCAGTCCCTTCAGCGTATCGGTCAGGATGGCGTGGAGCGGGAAATGCAGGTTCCCGTCAACGACGATGTTCAGGATGCCCAGGGCCTGACGGCGCAGGGCATACGGATCCTGGGAGCCGGTAGGCGCTTCGCCGCGGCTGAAGGTAGCAACGATATTATCCAGTTTATCCGCAATGGCAAGGATGCGGCCCTCATTGGACTTTGGCAGTTCATCGCCGGCAAAACGGGGCATGTACTGCTCCCCAATGGCCTGGGCAACAGTTTCGCCTTCCCCGTCAAGGAGTGCATATTCCCGTCCCATCGTGCCCTGCAGTTCCGTAAATTCCGTGACCATGCCCGTAACAAGGTCAGCCTTGCTGAGCATGGCGGCGCGGTCAAGCGCTTTGGCATCGGCGGGGCAGTTGGCCGCTGCCAATAGCTCGGCCACCAGCTTCCGCAACCGTTCCGTCTTTTCGAACATGTTTCCCATGCCCCGCTGGAACGCCACATTGTGCAGGGATTCACGATGCTGCTCCAGGGATTTCCGGCGGTCCCCTTCAAAGAAGAATACGGCGTCGTCCAGACGGGCACGCAGGACGCGTTCATTTCCGTGCGTTACGATGTCCAGGTGTTCATCATTGCCGTTACGAACGGTGATGAAACGCGGCAGCAGCCTGCCGGCATCATCCAGGACCGGGAAATAGCGCTGATGGTCCCGCATCGGGGTAATGACGGCTTCCTTCGGAAGCTTCAGGTAATCCTCGTCAATATGACCGCACAGGGCCGTCGGATATTCAACAAGATAGGTGACCTCTTCCAGCAGGTCCGGGGAAATGGCCGTATGGCCGCCCTCTTTTTCTCCCAGTTCAGTAATCTGCCGGCGGATCATTTCACGACGCTTGTCCACATCAACGATGATGAAATTCGCTTCCAGGGTGCTCACATAGGCATCAGCGGAAGGAATCGTAATGAGGCGGTTGCTCAGGAAACGATGGCCGCGGGTCTGATTGCCGCTCTTGACATCATTGGCTTCCACAGGAATGACCTTGTCATCAAAAAGCGCCACCATCCAATGGAAAGGACGGACAAACCCGAAATCGTAGTCGGCCCAGCGCATCGTCTTGGGGAAGGACAGGGAATGCAGGATTGAATCCAGGATGTCCGGCAGCAGGGATTCCGTGGCCTTGCCTTCCACATGCTTTACCGCATAGACATAACCGTCGCGCTGCACCAGGTCCCTGACATCGACGCCCTGGCCGCGGGCAAATCCCTCAGCCGCACGGGTCGCGTTACCGGCCTCATCAAATGCAATTTTCAGGGACGGGCCCTTGCTTTCCGTCGTCACATCTTCCTGCCGTTCCGCCACGCCGGAGGCAATAAAGGCCATGCGGCGGGGAGTCCCATAGACCCTGACCTCAGCAAAGGGAATCCGGGCTTCCTTCAGTTTCGCTTCAGCCAATTCCTTATAGTTTTCCAGGATACCGGGCATATATTGGGCCGGCATTTCTTCCGTGCCAATTTCATATAATAAAGTTGCCATTATTTGTTACCTCTCTTCAGCATAGGAAATCCCATTTTTTCACGTTGTTCCACATACGCAGCAGCGCAAAGCCGGGCCAGGGCACGGACGCGTCCAATATAGCTGGTCCGTTCATCGACACTGATGGCACCCCGGGCATCGAGCAGGTTGAAGGTATGGGAGCATTTCAGGACATAATCATAAGCCGGCCGGATATTGCCCGTAAGCAGCACCCGTTTCGCTTCTTTTTCGTACTTGTCGAAGAGATCGAAAAGCAGGTCCGTATCCGCAATATCAAAGCTGTAGCGGGATTGTTCCACTTCATTGGTGTGGTAGACGTCACCGTAGGAAACGTCGCCGACCCAGTTGATATCGTAAACATTTTCGACGCCCTGGATATACATGGCCAGCCGTTCCAGGCCATACGTGATTTCCACAGCCACCGGTTTGATGTCCAGGCTGCCTACCTGCTGGAAGTAGGTGAACTGGGTGATTTCCATACCGTCCAGCCACACTTCCCAGCCTAAGCCCCAGGCCCCCAGGGTCGGTGATTCCCAGTTATCCTCTACAAAGCGGATGTCATGCTCTTCCGCCTTAAAGCCCAGCGCCGCCAGACTCTGCAGGTACAGGTCCTGGATATTGGCCGGGGACGGTTTAATA
>CADBQR010000013.1 GCA_902796945.1 uncultured Acidaminococcus sp. | reverse complement strand
CCATTTTCTTATAAATCGGGAGCATAACAGGAATCGTAATCAAATACGTCGAAGCAGAAGCGCCGTCCAGATGGCCAACCATTGCGATCAAACTGGTTGCCACCATGATGAGGACCACGTTGTTGCCGGCTTTCTTAACCAGCCCTTTGACGAGCGGTTCAAACAGTCCGGCATCATTCATGATACTGAAATAGCAAACCGAGAAAATAAAGAGGATTGCGGTCTTCCACATGGTGCCTTCCCCTTTATTGATGAATCCGAGGATTTCCTTATACCCGAACCCACACAGGATGGCACCTAAAACCGGTAAAATGGCAAAACAGAAAGCGGCCGATGCCTTTTTCTTCAGGATCATGGCCATCATGACAACAATTACGCCATACCCAATCAATGCCTGTACCATAGCAAACTTTCACCTTTCCTTTCTTCACTGCGTGACCTTTTCCATAAACGCTTCCACTTCCTGATTGAACCGCTCCGCCTGGCTCCAGAAAAGCATATGGCCGCAATGGTCATATACATGATGTTCACAGTAAGTCGGGATCTGGGTCACATAATATTTTCCCAGGGACGGTGTATGCCCTTTTGAGGTCCCGCTGAAGATAATGACCGGCACCGTCAGTTCCCGCAGGTACTTTGTACAATCGCGATGACACCAGTTACTGTGCAGGGCAAACCCAATCCAGGGTGGTGTTTTCTTGATTTCTTCCCGGACCATACGCAGGTCCTCCTCGTTCAGTTCCCCCTTCATGCGATTGCAGAAGTTGTCAAGGTAGGTTTCAGGATCTGCATACCAGAGACGGTACTTATGGTTCCAGTCATCCATGTTATAGTTCTTGGAATTATAGGAATTCCATTCCGCCGGAGAAAAAGGAAACAGGCAGCAGTCCAATAACCCCAGGCCGACGAGCCTTTCCATGTGGTATTTGTGGGCATAGGTCATGATGGCACTGCCTGCCAGCGACCAGCCCATGAGAAGGACCTTCGACAGCCCCAGATACGCCATGAGTTCGTGGATATCATCGGCATGCCGTTCAATGCAGTTTCCCTGCAGCGGCTTCGAGGAATTCCCGTAGCCCCGGCAATCGAAGGTCACCACCCGATACCGTTCCTTCAGGGCTGCTACATTTTTTTGAAAGAATTTCGTCGTGCACATATGACCGGGCACCAGGAAGATGGTTGCTTCCCCAACTTCCGTATCCTCATAATAAAGGAAGGCCCCATCGGTCGTTTCATAATAGCCTTTTTTCATAGACAGGTTTCCTTTCGTCAAAATTTTCTAATTATTTACACATTCATTATTACAGAGTATACTGTATAAGTAAAATATATTTTAATTATATTTTGTATGCTTTTAAATTATACAAAAGGAGAACCCATGGAATTCCGAGACTTCACGTACCTGCAAGCCATTGCCCAGTATAAAACCATTTCCAAGGCTGCCCAGATGCTCTTCATCTCCCAGCCGGCCCTGACCCGGTTCCTTCAAAAACTGGAATCCGATGCAGGAGTGCCGCTCTTTGAAAGGGTCAACAAGCAGATGTACCCGACTTTTGCCGGCAAGGCTTTCCTGAAGGCCGGCCGGGAGCACGCCATCATTCAGCGCAAACTGCAAAACTCCCTGGACCAGGTCAAAAATGAATTGGCCGGCAGCTTTACCATCGCCATTACCTACACGCGGGGGCAGTATACCCTGCCAGTCCTGCTGCCACTGTTCCTGAAAAAGCATCCGCATTATAAGATTGAAATCCTGGAGCGGCCCGTCGATGAGGTCGAACAGGCCCTGGAAAGCGGACTTGCCGACCTGGCCATATACTC
Source organism: uncultured Acidaminococcus sp. (assembly GCA_902796945.1). Classification (GTDB taxonomy): domain Bacteria; phylum Bacillota; class Negativicutes; order Acidaminococcales; family Acidaminococcaceae; genus Acidaminococcus. The sequence continues at coordinate 27,613 of CADBQR010000013.1, read as the reverse complement.
CTCCCCGAAGCGAAACAAGGCATTTTCCTATGTTCACATCAACCAGGAGGAAGTCATTCTCTGCATGGCCCATAACAACAGACATCACACCCATGTTATTCATAAGAAAAATTTCAAGTATCCCTGGTTTGACCTGAGTGAGCTCAAGGGAGGCATCTTCTTTGTCAATGACCCCATGCAGTGGCGGATTGGCCAGATATCCCAGCAGATTCTTTCAGAATACCATCTGAATCCCCGCACCACCATCCTCCGCAGCCTGGATACCTGCCTGGCCCTCGTCAGCAAGAACCTGGGGTATACTTTTTCCTTTGACATCTGTACGACCCATTTCAAGGATTATGAAACGAAACCTGAATTTTTAAGTTTTGGCGATGCGCCCATCCTCTCGGAATTCTTCGTGGCCATGCGAAAAAACCATCGTCTGACCCATGCCCAGAATGATTTCATTGAATTGCTGAAGGAACATTTCGGCGAAAAGAAACAAGCGGACTGAACCCCATCTGTCACACACCCATCAGCCATAACCGACAATAAAACGAATCCAAAATAAACAGGCCCGTCCCTTACCATTGTTTCAATGGCAGGAGACGGGTCTGTTGCTGCATGATTTTTATTTCTTTTCCATGTCCACGGTACGGATCATGCCGTCCGGATTGGGCGTAAAGCCCTGCAGGGACTTGGAAATCCCAAATACATTGTGGTCATGATACAGGAAGATATAGGGGACATCGTCCGAGAGGATGCCCATGATTTTCTGGTACAGGACTTTCCGTTCGTTTTGACTGACGACGGTTCGGGCCTGGTCAAGAAGGCGGTCCAATTCGGAATTATTGTACCCCATATAGTTCATATGGGCCCCGCTGTGGAACCAGTCATAAAGGTTGCCATCCGGGTCCATTCGGCCGCTCCAGCCAATGGAAGTAGCCTCGAAATCGCCTTTTCTGGCCCGGTCAAGGACCGTGCCAAAGTCCTGTTTCTGGAGCTGCATATCAATCTTGACTGCTTTCAGTTGACTCTGGATCAGCTGATAAATCTGCTGGGTCGTAGGATCCATGTCGATGACGACCGTAAAGGAAAAACCCGCTGCCTTGCCGGCATCGGCAAGCAATTTCCTGGCGCCTTCGAGATCGGGATCCGGCGCCTTATCCAGGGCTTCGTCATAGGCCCAGCTGGTAGCGGACAAAGCCGAACGGGCAGGAGCGCCTACGCCGGAAAGAGCCACTTTTACAAGGGCCTTCCGGTCAATCGCCTTATCGATGGCCTGGCGGACCCGCTTGTCACGGAACTTTTCGTTCCGGTTATTCAGGACAAGCCCTTTGAAACCGGGACTGGGTTCATTGACAACAGCGATTTTGGCATCGGAAGCGTAATTTGGCACTTCGTTCAGGGGAAAACGGTTGATCATATCCACCTGACCGCTCTTCAGGTTGACAAGCGCCACATTGGCATCGGACATGATCTTATAGACAAGGGTATCCGCTTTGGGGCTTCCCTTCTTCCAATAGTCCTTGTTGCGTTCCAGGACGATTTTATTGCCTTTGGAGCGTTCCTTGAATTTATACGGCCCCGTTTCCTACGGGATGATTGAGGAACTTCTCGCCTTCTTTTTTCACGGCCTCCGGAGAACACATGATGCCGGCCCGGTCCGCCAGATTCGTCAGAAGAGGTGCGTAGGGAGCACTGAGGTCCAGTTCAACCGTATCGGGATCAATGACCCTGACTTCCTTTACCGCCTTGAGTTCATTCTTGCGGTTGGAATGCTTCCCCCTGTAACGATCCAGATTGAACTTCACCGCCTCGGCATTGAAGGCAGTCCCATCATGGAACTTGACGCCCTTTCGCAGATGGAAAGTATATTTCAGCCCATCCGGGCTGATTTCCCATTTTTCAGCCAGCATGGGAACAATCTGTCCCTTGCTGTCCAAATCAACGAGCTTGTCAAACAGGCTCTGATAGACCATGCGGTCAACAAAGGCCGTTGAAAGCATGGGATCCAGTTTCGGAGGGTCCTGATGCAGCGAAATATTGATGGTCTTTTTGCTGCCACCACTGCTGCCTTTTGACCCGCAGCCTGCAAGGGCGCCCAGCAAAAGTAGCCCGGACATTACGACGATGGCTGATTTTTTCCATACGCTTTTCATGCTTACCCCTCCTGTAGAACATCCAGCCCATATGGACTGTCCTGGCGCCTGCCAATAAACGAATATCCACGACAGGGCCGGATTCTGTATTTTCTCTTCGATCTGATCAGCAATCCGCTGTGGTTTATATCCCAGGGAAAAGAACCTGGACCCATGAGAAAGCAAATGGTCTGGACCGCTTGCCTGGAGTAAAGATTGACTGCAGTGAAAGTTTTTATAGAGTTGCAGTCATGGATAAAATAACGGAATACCAAAAGGTTTCATTAGCCTAACGGACCAGTTCCTTTGCCCTGTGACAGGCGACACAATGCTGGCACCCGATATCAAGCAGCTCCGGGACCAGGGTCTCGCATTCCTGCCGGGCTCCGGCACAGCGGGTATGGAACACGCAGCCGGAAGGCGGATTGGAAGCACTGGGAATATCCATATTCATGATGAGCTTCCCCTGTCTGCGCCGGGTCAGCTGCGGAGCCGCTTCCAGGAGACTTTCCGTATAGGGATGAATCGTCCTGGTAAAGAGGTCTTCCTTATCGGCAATTTCCATGATGCGCCCCAGGTACATGACCACAATGCGGTCACTGATATACCGGATGACCGACAGATCATGGGAAATGAACAGATAGGTCAGATGGTATTTCTTCTGCATGTCCTTCATCAGGTTGATGATCTGGGCCTGGACAGAAACATCCAACGCAGAAACCGCTTCATCGGCAATGATGACTTCCGGCTTGTTGATAAGGGCCCGGGCAATGGCAATCCGCTGCCGCTGGCCGCCGGAAAATTCATGGGGATAACTGTTATAATGGCTTGGATCCAAACCAACTTCCCGGAGCATCTCCCTGACCATGTTTTCCCGTTCCTGGGCAGAACCGACGTGATTGACCAACAGGGGTTCCTCCAGGGTCTTTCCAATGGTCATGCGGGGATTCAGGGACGCATAGGGATCCTGGAAAACCATTTGAATGGATTTGCGCAGTTCCTGCATCTCTTCCCGGTTAAAGGTGGCAATATCCTTCTCATGGAAAAGAACCTGGCCTTCCGTTCTGTCCGTAAGGCGCATAATGGTTTTTCCCAGGGTGGATTTTCCACATCCCGACTCCCCTACGATGCCGACCGTCTCCCCTTTTGTCACGGTGAAACTGACATCATCGACTGCCTTCACGGCGCCGGTCTGCTTTGAAAAGATAAGGCCGCTGCTGTAGATGGGAAAATATTTCTTTAAATGTCTGATTTCCAAAATGGGCACTTCACTCATCGTCTCCATCCCCTTACTGAGTCCCGGCGCTGCGGAAGCAGCGAACGGAACGATGTTCATCGAGCCTTACCAGCGGCGGTGGGGCCTGCCGGCATTTTTCCGTACAATACTCACAGCGGTCGGCAAATTTGCAGCCTTTGATTTCCGTTCCTGGCAGCGGTACCGTTCCGGGAATATTGTAGAGCCGGTCCCCGCCCTGCCAACGGTCCGGCATGGAATTCAGCAGTCCCTGTGTATAGGGGTGCAGCGGATCATTGAGCAGATCGTCGATGGCGGCAGTTTCCACAATCTGCCCGGCATACATGACGTAGACATATTTGCAGATTTCCGCGACCACACCCAGGTCATGGGTAATCAGGATGACCGCCATCTGCAATTCATCCCGAAGGGAATTCATCAAATCAAGGATCTGGGCCTGCACTGTCACGTCCAGGGCCGTTGTGGGCTCATCGGCAATAAGGATCTTGGGGTTGCAGGACAGGGCAATGGCAATCATGACACGCTGGCGCATCCCGCCGGAAAGTTCAAAGGGATAGCTTTTCATCATGATTTCCGGTCGGGGAATATCGACCTTCTGCAGCATGTCGATGGCAATTGTTTCCGCTTCCTTCTGGCTTACACCCTGATGGAGGACGATTCCTTCTGTCAGCTGACGGCCAATCGTATAGACCGGATTCAGGGAGGTCATGGGTTCCTGGAAAATCATGGAAATTTCCTTCCCCCGGATGCGCTGCATTTCCTTTTCACTCAGTTTCGTCAGATCCTGGCCATGCAGTTCGATGGAGCCCTTGCTGATGCGGGCATTGTTTGTATCCAACAGCCGCATGATGGCCAGCGACGTCGTGGACTTGCCGCAGCCGGACTCCCCGACCAGGCCAACGGTTTCACCGGGGAAAATATCGATGGACAGGTCCGAAACGGCTGGCACGATTGTATGGTCATCCAGGAAATCGACGCATAGGTTTTTGATTTTCAATACTGCTTCTGCCATATCGACACCTTCTTCACTGTTTGATCTTCGGATCAAGGGCCCGTCTCAATCCGTCACCCATCATATTGAACCCCAGAACGACCAGGGAAATGGCAAGCCCCGGAAAAGCGGCGACCCAAGGCTGGGTCACCAGATAGCTCTGGGCTGTCCGCAGCAGGGAGCCCCAGCTGGGCTGTTCCGGACTGGCGCCGACGCCGATATAGGACAGACCGGCTTCCGAGATGATGGCCGTCGCCATGGCGAGGGTAATCTGGACCAACAGGGTCGGCATGACATTGGGAAGGATATGAACGAGGGCAATACGCAGGTTTGAACAACCGATGGAGCGGGCCGCCAGGATGTATTCCTGATTTTTCAAGGCAATGACCTGGCCGCGGGTAATCCGGATGAAAGCAGGAAGAAAACCGATGCCGATGGCCAGCATCGCGTTAAGGAAACCGCCGCCCAAAACAGCTGCCAACGCCAGTGCCAGCATAAGGGACGGAAAAGCCTGAAGGGCATCCACCAGGCGGGTAATGATCCATTGGTCGATGAAACCCCCTTTATAACCGGAATAAAGACCAATGGGAACCCCTACAAAAAAGGCAAAGGCAACGGGCAGAACGGCCGCAGCCGTTGTCAGCCGGGCCCCGTAGACGAGGCGGGCAAAGGTATCGCGGCCCAGGTCATCGGTGCCAAAGATATGGGCACTGCTGGGAGAAGCAAGGACCGCGTTGTAATCCTGATCAAAGATGGGATCGTAATGCGTCAGGAACGGTGCGAAAACAGCGACAAAAACCAGGCCCAAAATGATGACGGCACCCAGGACAGCCTGCTTGTTCCGCATAAAACGGTGGAAAGCGAGGGCGTAGACGGATTGACTTTTACGATTCATCAGGAATTGCCCTCCTTCCCCAGACGGATTCTCGGATCGACAAATGCATAGAGCAGGTCGACGGCAATGTTGATAAAGACAACAAAGACAGCGGATACAAGAATGGCGCTTTGTACAGTAATGAAATCCCGGTTAAAGACGGAATCGATGACCAGCTTGCCATAGCCGGGGATGTTGAAAATGGATTCCGTAATGACGAGGCCGCCCAGCAGGCCCGCCAGCATGATGCCGCTCGTCGTAATGACCGGAATCATGGCATTTTTCAGGGCATGACCGAAAAGAACCGTCATTTCGCTGAGGCCCTTGGCCTTGGCCGTACGGATATAATCGGACTGAAGGACTTCCAGCATGCTGCTGCGGATCATGCGCATTAAAATGGCAGATTCCCGGAACCCCGTTGCCACTACGGGCAGGATAATGGATTTCAGGTTTTCTGCGGGATCATCAAAAAAAGGTACATAACCGGAAGCAGGCAGTACGCCGAGTTCCACGGCAAAGACGATGATACACATCATGCCCAGCCAAAAATGCGGGATGGACATGCCAATCATGGAAATAAAAGAGCAAAGGTGGTCGGCAAAGGTATTGGGCCGGGCCGCGGAAAGGATTCCGCAGGGCAGGGCGATGAGAAGGGCCACCAGGAAAGATCCCAGGGCCAGTTCGATGGTTGCCGGCAGACGTTCCATGATCAGCTGATTAACACTGGTTCCGTCAACCAGGGATTCTCCCAGGTTTCCCTGCAGGACTTTCGTGATCCAGTCAAAATACTGGACAATAAGCGGCTTGTTCAGGCCCAGGTGCTCGCGCATGGCTTCAACGGCTTCGGGAGTAGCTTCCTCCCCTAAAATGACTGTTGCCGGATCACCCGGCAACAGTTGAAGCATCAGGAAAACCATGATACTGACGAGCGCCAGGACCGGAATGGCCGAGGCAATTCGCTTGATGATTACTCTCATGGTCTCACCTCATTATGTTTATTCCTTGACCATGTTCAAGGTACGGATCATTCCATCAGGTACAGTTTCGAAACCCTTCAGGGCTTTTACCATACCAAATGTATTATTTTCATGGTACAGATACAGATACGGCAGTTCATCATCCAGGATTTTCATCATTTCGCCGTAAATCTGCTTTCTGGCATTCTGGTCCACCGTGGCAAGCCCCTGATCCAGCAGGGCATCCACCTTCGGATTGCTGTACTTCATGTAGTTATAGACCGCGTCCGAATAGACCCAGTTCCGGAAATTGCCATCCGGATCGGTCCGGCCGCTCCAGCCCATCAGTGCCATCTGGTAATCGCCCTTTTCGGTCCGGTCCAGCATGGAGCCATAGTCCATCTTCTGGATGGTCAGTTCAATATTGACGGCTTTCAGCTGTTTCTGCAGCAGCTGGCTGACCTGTTGGGATACAGGATCCGTGTCCGTCACGATGGTCAGGGCAAAGCCGCTGCCCTTCCCTGCTTCGCTGAGGAGCTTTTTGGCCCCTTCCACATCCACGGGCAGGCTCTTGTCCAGGCTTTCATCATAAGCCCAGCTGGTCGGTGCAAGGCCGGAGCGGGCCGCCCTGGCTTCCCCGAAGAGAGCAACCTTGACAATGGTATCCCTGTCGATGGCCTTGTTGATGGCCTGACGGACCCGTTTATCCTGGAGGACAGGGTCCTTCAGATTGAGGACGATTCCCTTGAAACCAGGGCTGACCTCTTTCACGACGGTAATCTTGTCATTGGACTTGTAATTCTTGATTTCGTTCAGGGGGAACCGGTTCGTCATATCCAGTTGGCCGCTCTTCAGATTGACCAGGGCCACGTTGGCATCGTTCATGATCTTATAGACGATGGTATCTGCCTTGGGCAGGCCTTTTTGCCAATAATCAGGATTCTTGACGAGAACGATCTTGTTGCCCTTGGAACGTTCCTTGAACTTGAAAGGACCGGTTCCGACAGGATTATTCTGGTATTTATCCCCATATTTCTTGACAGCTGCCGGGGAAACCATCATACCGGCCCGGTCTGTCAGCTGATTCAGGAAAGGTGCAAAAGGTTTTGAAAGGACGATTTCCACCGTCGATGGGTCGATGACCTTGACCTCCTTTACGGCACTCAGCTCGTTCTTGCGGCCTGAGCCCTTCTGCATATCCCGTTCCAGGTTAAACTTAACGGCCTCCGCATTGAATTCGGTACCGTCGTGGAATTTGACACCCTTGCGCAGATGGAAGGTATAATGCAGTCCATCAGGACTGATTTCCCACTTTTCAGCCAGCATCGGGACAATATTCCCTTTATGGTCCAGATCAACCAGTTTATCGTAAAGACTTTGGAATACAATCCGGTCCACAAAGGACCCGGAAGTCATGGGATCCAGCTTCGGCGGATCCTGATGCAGGGAAATATTGATCGTTTTGCTGCCACCGCTGCTTGTTGTCTTGCCCTTTCCGCACCCGGCACTTAATCCAAGGGCCAGGCCCATCGCCAATAATACGCCTACGACTTGTTTTACCGAACGATTCATCATTTCCTCAGCTCCTTTTTAATTTCATCATTTTCATCTGTCTATAATGTACACTTTAAAAATTTTATTACGTTTTCTCGATTGATTTAATTTGTTTATTCATTGATATGTTAATTTTATGTGGCCTATTATATCACGCGTCACATATATTTCAATCTTTTATACAAAATATATAGAGATTTTACCGAACATTGTTTAAACAATATAAAAAAGTATTATCTTTGTTACAATTTGTACCGGATTCATCATTGATGTTGGGTCTGCCATAATAAAAGAACCTGGCCAAAATGATTTCTTCAGCACAGGAATCATTTTGATCGGTTCCGTCCTTACCGTCTCTTCTTATGGACCCTCTGCAAAAAGATGCCCTGTTTGAAATTTTAAGGAGCATTCGATAAAATAAATACAATTGGACGCAAAAAGAACGATGCTCCATGGATCGGCGCTTTTCCATGCGGTCCCTTCCATGGATCCATCGGCAGCAAGGAGTTGTTACCCATGGATGGGGCTTCAAATAAGAATCAATCCTTCCGGCAGCCATCCCTTCCGCCAGAATCGTCACATCCGGCCCGCCGTGCCCTGGAAGCGGCGTTTCCTGTTACGGGGCCGATTATTGCCGGGTTTCTTTTCATTGGCATGTCCTACGGTTTTTATATGCAGCGCCAGGGGTTTTCCTTCTGGTATCCCTGCCTGATGGCACTTATGATTTATGGCGGCTCCCTGGAGTTTGTAACGGTTTCCATGCTGCTCTCTCCCTTTGCCCCGCTTCAGTGCTTTCTCATGGCCCTTATGATCCAGGCCCGTCATTTATTCTATGGCATTGCCATGTTGGACCGCTATAAGGGAATGGGCTGGAAAAAATTCTACCTGATCTTCGGGCTCTGTGACGAAACATTTGCCCTTATTTACTCAACGAAAGTTCCTGAAGGTGTCGATAAGGGCTGGTTTGTCTTCTGGATTACCCTGCTCGACCATTTTTATTGGATTGCCGGTGCCACCCTGGGCGGATTGTTGGGTTCCCTGGTGGCTTTTGACACAAAGGGCATCGATTTTGTCATGACAGCCATGTTCGTCGTCATTTTTGTGGAGCAGCTGCTGAAAGAAAAATGCCATGACACGGCACGCATCGGAATCTTGATGGCCTGCCTGTGCCTGAACCTCTTTGGCCCAAATTCCTTTATGGTGCCGACCATGGCCGGTGTGCTTATTATAGTAACCCTCTTTAGGAAGCGGATCGCCAGGAGAGGAGGTTGGGAATCATGACCTTTACACAACAGCTCCTGACAATTGGAGTATGCGTTGCAGCAACAATGCTGACCCGCTTTCTACCCTTCCTGGTCTTTTCTTCCCGGAAACCGACACCTCCTTATATGCAGTATCTCGGGAAGGCGCTGCCTTCAGCCATTTTTGCCATGCTCGTGGTCTACTGCCTGCGAAACGTGTCTTTTTTAACCGGGAACCATGGCCTGCCGGAATTGCTCGGCATAGCAATAACTGTCGCTCTCCATTTATGGAAACGGAATATGATGATTTCCATTCTGGGAGGGACCCTCGTCTATATGATCTGCGTCCGCTGATCCGGTCCTGTGGGAACAGGACCACTTAGTACGTTCCATCCCTTGAACGTACCCATCAATCCTTCATACGAATCAGGAGGCTGCCATGGGGCAGTCTCCTTTTCAGTCCGGGCATAAGCAGTTCGTTCCTTTTCTGTTTCCTGGTTCCTGCTTTGGGAGTAAAATAGTAAACAGAAGCCCAAATGATGTTCCGAGGTGATTTTGATGGAATTACGTGCCTTGCGCTACTTTTTGGCTGTTGCCAATGAAAAGAACATTACCCGGGCAGCCAGTGCCCTTTATATTACCCAGCCGATCCTTTCACGGACCCTGATGGAACTGGAAAATGAACTGGGAAAACCCCTGCTCCTGCGCAGCAAACGGGGCATTGAACTGACCCAGGAAGGCCCTTTATTGCAGAAAAGGGCTGCGGATATCCTGTCCCTGGTTGAAAAAACAACACAGGAAATTAAAACGGACCAGGAAATTGCCGGCGATATCTTTTTAGCAGCCGGGAAAACTGAAGCCATTCGACGGATTGCTGAAACCATGACCCACCTCATTATGTCCCATCCCCGGCTCCGGCTCCGCGTTTTTTCCGGGGAACGCTTTTATGTCCTTGACCAGCTTGACAAGGGACTTGTCGATTTGGGCTGATCTTCGGCCCCGTCAACCTTACCAAATATAACGAATTGTCCCTGCACTACAAAGATACCTGGGGCGTCCTGATGCCGGCGGAGGCTCCCCTTTCCCAAAAGAAAGCCATTGCCCCTGAGGAGCTTTGGGACAAGAAACTGATCCTGTCCCAGCAGTCCATCGAATCGGGATTTCTTCAGGGCTGGCTCAAAAAAGAACTGAATGAATTGGATGTGGCAGCGACCTATACCCTTGCCATGAACGCGGCCAAGATGGTTGCCGGCGGCATGGGCTATGCCCTGATTCTTGATCAGCTGATCAATACAAGCGGGACAGCTCTTGCTTTCCGTCCCCTCACACCCAGGCTGACGGCTTCCATCCGTCTGGTCTGGAAAAAACACCAGCGCTTTTCGAAGGCCTCCGAAGTATTCCTGCAGGAAATGGAAAAGCAATTTTTTTGGGAAAGCACGTAATCCGTTGATTCCCGCCCTGCCGGAAGGCCTTTTCACCCGACCCTGTTTCTGCCTGATGGCATGAAAAAGCAAACTCATCACCATCTCGCCTGTTTATATGTTATAATTTTACATATTCCAATTTGAAGGTGATCGCAATGATATTGTCACACTCCCAAACCCATTCATGGCGCCAGTTCCTGGCTGCGGCCCTGCTGGTTATTGCTCCGGCAGCCCCGGCAGCAGCGATGGCGAACAATGTGGAAATCCAGACGGAATACCTGCAGCACCGTGCTTTCGATGACCGACACATTGATGATGTCAACATTCATGTATTTCAAAAGGCCCACGAACAGGCTGGTTTTACCTTTCATCGCGGATTCACGGTAACGCGGGCGCACGGATTTACAACGGAAGACGGAATCTACCGCAAAAGCAACGCCTGGGGGATAGGTCCGGCGATGATGATCCGCTATGAAAGGCCACTATCCGGAAAACTGACCTGGGATATCGAAGGCAGCGGCTCCTTCCTCATCTACAGCAAATCCTTTCCGGCCCAGGGTCGCCCCTATGGATTCATGTGGCGTATCGGCCCCCGGCTCAACTACCACTATACAAAGGATAATTCTGTCAGCCTTGGATACATCTTCAGCCATAGTTCCAATGGCATGAGTACGGATAACCCGGGACACAATTCCGTTGGCTTCTCCCTGGGATTTGATCATTCCTTCTGAGAAAAGCAAAATTGAGGTCCTTTCTTCCCTCAAGAAAATTCCAGAATCAGAGCGAAACCAAAAAGCATCTTCTCCTCCGTCTGGAGGGGAAGATGCTTTTTGGATAGAGGCAGTTTCCGCAAAAGAAAGATGTCCTTGTTTTTTTATTTTCCTTTCCGTGAATCGGACAGGACCTGCATTTTTTCTTCATAATAAGCAGGCGTCATATCCATGAAATGGATATGGGGATTTTCAAAGCGCTGCTCTTCCTGCCAAATTTCATCATTCAACTGCTTCCTGACAAATTCCTTGATTTCCTTGAGGGATGGGCTCTTATGAACGGCCTTTCCGGCACGGATAACAGGAATCTGCAGCGGCTTTGCCGTACAATCTTCAAAATGACGGATCCGCCAGGGTTCTTTCGGATCGACATAGCGGAAGGGTTTGGACAGGTCCACATTTTCACCTTCACAGGCAATCAGGTCGCTGATGGCCTTTCCGCTGTCGTTATAAATGCGGTACAGGGTTTTCCGTCCTGGGTTCGTTATCTTTTCAACGGATTCCGATACCTTGATGCGGGGCAACCAGGTGCCATCCTCATTCTGGACCGCTACCAGCTTATAAACAGCACCAAAGACGGGATCACTTTTTGCCGTAATGAGACGTTCCCCTACGCCAAAGGAGTCAATCCGGCCTCCCTGGTCAAGAATGGAACGAATGGTATATTCATCCAGGCTGTTGGAAGCAACGATCTTGCAATCCTGCAGTCCCTCATCGTCAAGGATCTTCCGGACCCGTTTGGAAAGGTAAGCCAGGTCACCGGAGTCAATGCGGACCCCTTTCAGGCGTTTTCCCATCGGTTCCAGCACTTCTTTGGCCGTACGAATGGCATTGGGAAGACCGGAATGAATGACATCGTACGTGTCAATCAGCAGCACCACGTTATCCGGGTAGACTTCCGCATATTTTTTGAAGGCTTCATATTCATTGTCATAGTACATGACCCAGCTATGGGCCATGGTGCCACCCACGGGAATCCCGAATTCCTTACCGGCCAGGACAGTAGCTGTCCCGTCCGCTCCGCCGATGTAAGCGGCCCGGGCACCATACACAGCGGCATCCATATTATGGGCACGGCGGGCACCGAAATCGGAAACCCCGCGACCTTCCGCAGCGCGGACAATGCGTGCCGTCTTGGTTGCAATCAGGGACTGGTGGTTCACTTCAGCCAAAATTGCCGTTTCCAGGAGCTGGGCATCCAGCATGGGTGCGGTGACGGTCAATACCGGTTCCTGAGGGTACATAATGGTCCCTTCCGGCAGGGCATCCACATCTCCATGGAAGTGATAGGTCCTGAGGTAATTCAGGAAATCATCACTGAACAGATGGAGGGACCGGAAATATTCCACATCATCCTCGGAAAAATGAAAATTCTCGATCAGTTGGATGACCTGTTCCAAACCGGCAAAAATGGCAAATCCACCGCCATCCGGATTATGGCGATAAAAAATATCGAAGGTCACATTTTTCATTTTTTCGAGACCATCGGAAAAATATCCATTAGCCATTGTCATTTCGTACAGATCCATGACAAGAGACAAATTGCGCGCATCGGATTGCATGTCTACATAACCTCCCAAGTTTCGGCCTGCGGCCGAAGTACCTGCATTTAATGGTGCCTCTCGCTTTCCCATCCAGGAAAATCAGGTTCCTGTAAAAATCCAGGAACCGCAACCTAAAGCTGCAACCAGCGTCCTGCACCGATTCAGTACGAAACAGGATCCTTTCGCTGCCTCATCAGCGTTCTTCATGGCCGGGAAATCAGGGGGTATCCGTACTGTTACCAGGAAAGCGGTAAAAAAACAGGACTCTTTTGTACCCTTTTCCCGAAACACAGAGGTTCCCTGAAAATTCATGTCTCCCTGTGTTCTTTCCTGGAATCAGGAAAGTAACAATTTCCTCTTATTGTACCATGTAAGTAAAAAAAAGTCATGACTTTCTGTCAAATCACGTGTTTAGTGACAAGACAAATGTCATGGCTTTACAGCCGCTGGGGGCTCCGGTCTTTCCCGGTGGAAATCCGGGTACGGCCCCGACCACATCATTTTCTTTTTCAAAACCAGCCCATCCTATCCGGAAAGCGCTGATTTTACAGTGTAATCAGCTGGTTCTCCTTTGAATACATCGTACGGCACCCAAAATAAAGGGCGGCAAAACTGGAAACGGTAACAATGGTGCAGATGGCAATCATAATGGAAATCTGGTAAAAAATGGCAGTCATCGGATTGGAGCCTGCCAGGATCTGCCCCGTCATCATGCCAGGAAGGGAGACAATGCCCATACCGGCCATATTATTCAGGGTCGGAAGCATTGCCGTTTCCATTCCCTGCAATAAGAACGGTCTCAGGATATTTTCCGCCTTTGCCCCAATGCAGGTCAGGGCTTCGACACGTGCCCGCTGTCCTGACAGGGACTCCCGGAACGTCTTGATGCCAAGGGAAAGACTGTTCATCGTATTTCCCAGCAGCATCCCGCCAAGGGGAATCACGTATTGGGGATTCAGCAGGGATTCCCGGACAACGACCTTGACGAAGAAAGCCAGGATTCCCAGCCCCGATACCAGAATGGACAAGGCAATGATGACCTTGAAGCGCAGGGATAATCCGGGATTCTGGTTCAGGACGCGATGAATCGCAAAACCGACCATGACAGCCAGATACAGGGCAGTAAAGATTCCATTGGGGGAACCAAAGATATAGGTCAAGATAAAGCCGGCAAGCATCAGCTGGACAGTCATCTTGAAGCTTGAAAACAGGAGCTGCTTCGTCCGGTCAATATGGCACTGCTTCATGACCAACAGAACCAGGAGCAGCAGGACATAGATGATGGAAAACTGGCGGATCTGCATAAGGATGGAATCGTTCATTGCGCACCTCCCAGACAAATCACCCGGTCCGCAAAGGCTTTGACCAGGTCAGCCTGATGGCAGATACAGACTGGCGTTATGCCATGAACGAGGCAATGTTTCTTCAGGTTGGTGAAAAACAGGGTGGCCGTGGTTTCATCCAGGGCCGCCGTGGGCTCGTCAAGAAGCAGGACCTGCGGCATGAAGGACAGGAACAGGGCCAGAAAAACCCGCTGCCGTTCACCGCCGGACAAGGTAGCGCAGTCTGTCAGGATGGAGATGGGCAGGCAGGCCAGCTCCAGGGCTTCCTTGATGGCATCGGCATAAGGAACGGAATAGCCTGCCGTTTCATAATACCGATTGAAATTATCCTGAATGGAGCCGTCAAACAAGAACGGTTCCTGGGGAATACGAAGCACTTTGCGGCGGTAGGAAAGCACGTCATAATCCGGCAATGCCTTTCCTTCAAAAAACAACTGACCCTGATCGGGCAGGAGCGTCCGGTTCAGCATACGCAGATACGTACTTTTTCCGCATCCGCTGGGGCCAGTCAGGAACGTCATGTCCCCTTTTTCGATGGAAATCGCCGGATAGATGATCTTTCCGACGGCCCGGAGCCCTTCCCCGGAATAAAACAGTGCCATGGTAGCCCTCCTTCGCCAGTTTTTCACAAAACCTTCCAGCTAAATCATAACATCACCACGGACAATCATACAATCAAACATAAACAGAGTCCTGCCAGCGGAATACGGCCCGGCATCATTCTTAAACGGGCATCCTCTCCTCCGCTTCCACTTCGGCAATCCGGTCAACGGCACGGGCAGCTTCGTCCCCGCCAAAGCGGTCAGACAGGCGCACCAGCCCGTAAGCGATGGCCAGGATAATGTAACCCACAAAGGCACCGGCAGCCCCATGGGCTTTCACGGAAAAACCGGCAACCAGGCAGCCGGACAGAAAGGAAACGATGGTAAAGGTATACAGGATGGCCTTGCGGAAAAACTCCCAGTCCCGGGTCAGCACAAACTGGGTCCAGGCAAGGACGGATTGCTTCGTATTATTGGACAGGAAAATCGTCGCGCTGGCATAGCCCTGGGCACTGGAAAAGGTACCCCACTGAAAGGAAGCAGCAAAAATCATGGGATACACGGTCATAATGGGATCCCATTCGGGTGGCATCAGGGCAACGGAAGTAATACTGACGGCATTGATGGCAATGACCAGCTTCCTCATATCCCTTTTAGGAGATTTGGAAAGCAGGAAGGAAGCAATGACACCGGCAGAAAAAATAATCAGCGCTCCGAGTCGTGTCAGGACGGCAAAGAAATTTCCGCCCAGCAGGTCTTCCATCATGCTCATTAAGTTTCCGGTCTGGGCATTGGCAAAATTCCGGGCATGAAGCATGATGGCATACATACCGCCAAACCCGGCATACCCCGCCATAAGCCAATGAAGTACTTCGTCATAATGCGTCCTGAAATACGTCATAAATCCCCTCATTTTCAATCCTTTCCTCTTCCGGAACAATCCGGGAATATTCTCTGCTTTATTAAAGGATTCCCTGCCCTGCGATATGGACGATTGGGGTCCCCCCTGAAAGCAGGAACCCTGCCAGTTCATTCCGGTTGCACCGATCTGTCAGTCGGGACAGGGTAAAATGAAAAACTGCCGCACCGGTATATCCTGGTACGGCAGCTCACTGTTTCTATTATTTACGAAGACCCAGTTTGTCAACAATGCCTCTGTATCTTTCGATGTCTTTCTTCATCAGATAGTTCAGCAGGCCGCGGCGCTGACCAACCATCTTCAGCAGGCCACGACGGGAATGATGGTCCTTCTTGTTGTTTTTCAGATGTTCCGTCAGATAGTTGATTCTTTCGGTCAGGATGGCAATCTGAACTTCAGGAGAACCCGTATCGGCTTCGTTGATGCGATAGGTTTCAATCAATTCTTTCTTTCTTGCAGGTGTCAACATAATAAAATTCCTCCTCAAAACTTTAATTGCCCATAACTGCAGCCGGCGTCGGAGTTCGCTCGGCAGCGTCACGGTTCTCCCCGTTTGGGGTACTGGTGTAGTATATCACAGATATGATGGATTGGCAAATTTTTTATGGATCCGGAGCATCAAAAAGGGTCGATGGCTGCCTGCTTCTGGGCAAACAGCCTTAGTCCCCACCAGCGAAGCTGGCTAAAAGCCAGTCGGGATCAGGTATCAGAAGAACGGGTTCCGTCCAGGTTCATCAGGAGAACCGCTTTTTTATCCTTTTCCAGCTGCCGGATCAGCAGATCCACCGAAGGAAATTTCTTTTCATCGCGGACTTTTTCCATGATCCGCACAGCAACAGGCTGATGGTACAGGTTTCCCTGATAGCCGAAGAGATGGGCTTCCAAGCGGATTTCCCGCGTTCCAAACGTAGGATTGTTGCCGATATTCAACATGGATTTATACCACTGTCCGCGGGCATAGACCTCGCCGGCATATACACCGAAAGCCGGAATGGCAATCTTTTCGCCGGTCAGTTCCAGGTTTGCCGTTGGGAATCCCAGATCCCTGCCGCGCTGATCACCATGGGAAACCACGCCGCGAATGACATAGGGACGTCCCAGCATATAATTGGCCTTGTGGATATTGCCTTCCCGGATGGCACTGCGGATATTGGTGCTACTGACCACTTCCCCATCGAGGGTAAGAAGGGGGCAGCTCAGGATGGTCATACCAAAATCGTCATGGACCTTATCCAGGTACTGAACATTTCCGGTACCACCGGCACCAAAGCTGAAATTCATGCCAATGCCAACCGCGCGGACGCCCTTATCCTGCAGCAGCCTGAGAAAACCCTCCGCCGACATGCGTGCCACTTCCTGATTGAAGGGAATATTGACCAGCACATCGATATCCATTTTCCCCAGAATGGCTTCCTTATCCCCGTTCGATAACAACCGGGGCGGCTCCAGTTCCGGCATCAGCGCTTCCATCGGATGATTACGGAAAGTGAAAACCATGGAGGCAAGCCCATTCTGCCGTGCATAGCGGCAGGTAGAGGCAATGACCTTCTGATGGCCTTTATGAAGTCCGTCAAAAGTGCCAAGGGCCGAAGCGGACGGTGTCAGTTTCGTATTTTTCAGTTCGTCCAGGGTAGAAATGATTTTCATTCGTTCATCCTTCATTCCGGAATGTAAATGATTTTATGGGCTTGCAGCCTTCCATCAACGGCCCGGGCAAGGCCAATGACCTTATGGTCTGGCAATTCCACGCAGTACAGCCTGCCATCTTCCAGGTTCTGCAGCGTTGTGGCAACTCCCTGGGCAATCCTTTTTCCCTGCAGGAGATTGACCTGCCGCCGGGGAAACTGGTCCAGGACAAGATCGATGGGAAGCAGGCACTCATCAGGAGCCGAGGCAATTTCTTCCAGGGTATGGGCATTTTCGATGGTAAAGGAACCTACCCGCGTACGGAGCAGGAAACTCATGGTACCCTCCATGCCGGCTGCCCTGGCAAGATCTTCGCAAAGGGTGCGGATAAAGGTTCCTTTGGAGCAGGTAACGTCAAAAAGCAGCGTCCGGCCCCGGTAGGCAATTCGTTTCAGGGAATCGATGACAATGGGCCGCGGGGGCCGCTGTACTTCAATTCCCTGCCTTGCCAGCTTGTAGAGTTTTTTTCCGTTCACACTGATGGCAGAATACATGGGAGGCACCTGCATACGCTCTCCCACGAAGGATGACAGCAATGTGTCCACCTGTTCATCGGTCAGGGCTTTCACAGGGCTTTCTGCAATCCGGGCACCTTCCGTATCCCCGGTTTCCGTGCGGAACCCAAAAGTCAGTTCAGCCCGGTAGCTTTTCCGGTCATGAAGGGCATACTCCAAAAAGCGCGTTGCCTGCCCGGTAAAAACCGGCAGAACGCCGGCCGCCATTGGATCAAGCGTACCGGCGTGTCCGATTTTCTTCATATTCAGGATTTTCCGCAGGGCCCCCACCACATCATGGCTGGTCATGCCGGGAGGCTTCAATACGTTAATGATTCCATCCATAGGATCATGCTTCCTCTACCGCCTTGATAAGGACTTCCAGGAGCCGTTTCTTTGCTTCCGGAAGCGGTGCACCGATCGTACATCCAGCGGCCCGGACATGTCCGCCGCCGCCAAAGGAAAGGGCCACGGCACTTACATCCACATTCCGGGAGCGCATGCTGACCCGGGTCTGGTTGGGTTCCACCTGCTTGAACATGACAGCGGCTTCAACGCCATCAATATAACGTGGATAGTAGATGAAGCTGTCCGTGGAAATCTCCTTGTTGTACAGTTCATAGGGGATTTCCATGGTGCTGATGCGTCCGTCGGCATAAAAAGTCATGCTGGGCAGCACTTTTGCCAACAGTTCAATGGTATCCCGCGATTTCATTTCCAAAAGGTCGGAAATCTCATTGGGCTGAATGGAATACTGCAGCAGATCAGCGGCCGCCATCATGCAGCGGCTGGTCGTGTTGGCATATTTAAAGAACCCGCAGTCCGTCACAATGGCCGTGTAGAGGTTCAGTGCCATCGTTTCCGTCAGTTCCACACCATTGGCCTGGAACATGAGATACATGATTTCCCCCGTAGCGGCCGCCTTGGGATCCAGGAGCAGCCAATCGGCATAATGGGTGTTGGAAATATGGTGATCGATGTTCAGGATGGGGGCGCTCAGGCAATCTTCAGCCGCTCCCATGCGATCCTTGGAACTGGCATCGACGACCACGGTGAGGTCACAGGGAACAGGTACATCCGCCTTGGGCAGCTGATAGGTTTCCACACCCGGCATAAAACGGAAGGTATGGGGAATATCATCGTCCACAAAAAGAATGACCTTTTTCCCTGCCCGCTTCAACGCCTCGCCCAGGGCCAATGTCGACCCCAGGGTATCCCCGTCCGGTCCGAGATGGCTGACCAGGGCAAGGGTCCCGGCGTTCATCATCAGCTGCCAGGCACCTTGATAATCCACGCTCTTACTCATGATGATCTTCTTTCTCTTTGATCTCCCTGAGAATGGACTCGATATGGGCTGAGTATTCCATGGAGGTATCTTTATGGAAACTCAGGATGGGAGCCACGCGGAGATCGATGCGGCGGGCAATTTCCGATCGGAAATAACCCAGGCCGCTTTGCAGTCCCTTCCAGGCCTGTTCCTGCTCTTTTTCACTCCCGTAAAGGCTGACATACACCTTGGCATAGGAGAGATCATTGCTGACCTCCACCCCCGTGATGGTGACGAACTTGATCCGGGGATCCTTTACGTCGCGAATGAGCATCGTACTGAGTTCCTGTTTGATCAGGGCCTGCAGCTTTTCAGCACGTAATTTCGACATCTCGTTCTCCTTGTTATTCGGCGTTTACTTCTTCCATCACATAGACTTCCAGCTGGTCGCCTTCCTTGATGTCACGGTAATCCGCCAGGGTCAGGCCGCATTCAAAGTTGGCCGCCACTTCCTTTACGTCGTCCTTGAAACGGCGCAGGGAGTCCAGTTCGCCCTCATGGATAACGACCCCGTCACGGATCAGGCGGACCTTGGCACTTCTCGTGATCTTTCCGTCCTTGACATAGGCACCGGCAATCAGGGCCTTGTTGATCGGAATGACCTTGCGGATCTCCACATGGCCAATGACCTTTTCCTTGTATTTCGGTGCCAGCATGCCCTTGATTGCCGCTTCCACATCGTTCAGGGCATCATAGATGACCCGGTAGGTATGGATATCGACCTTTTCGGTTTCTGCCGCCTTACGTGCATTGGCATCAGGACGGACGTTGAAACCGATGATCAGGGCATTGGATGCACTGGCCAGCATAACGTCGGATTCGTTGATGGTACCAACGCCGGAATGGACAATGACAACCTTCACTTCCGTATTCTTGATGTTGGTCAGGGCCTGTTCCAGGGCCTGAATGGTACCCTGCACATCGGCCTTGACGACAATGTTCAGGTCCTTCATCTCGCCTTCCTGGATCCGGTTGAAGATATCGTCCAGGGAGACCTTGGCCTTCTTCTGCTCATCCATCTTCATCTTGGCAAGACGTTTTTCGGCAATGACACGGGCCGTATGTTCGTCCGTTGCATCGAGGAAATCGCCGGCTTCCGGCACGTCGTTCAGTCCCAGCACCTCCACTGGCGTGGAAGGACCGGCCTTCTTGACCTTTTCGCCGCGGTCATTGACCATGGCACGGACTTTTCCGTACGTAGTACCGGCAAGAATGGAATCCCCGATATGCAGCGTTCCTCTGTCAATCAGGACGGTCGCCACAGGGCCGCGGCCCTTATCGAGCTTGGCTTCAATGATGGTTCCATGGGCTGGCAGGTTCGGATTGGCCTTCAGTTCCTGCATATCTGCAACCAGCAGGATCATTTCCAGGATATCGGAAATACCGGTTTTCTGACGGGCTGAAACGGGAACCATAATGGTATCGCCGCCCCAGGCTTCCGGAATCAGGCCATGTTCAGAAAGCTGCTGCATGACGAATTCGGGGTTTGCCCCTTCCTTATCGATCTTGTTGATGGCAACAATGATAGGAACATTGGCCGCCTTGGCATGGTTGATGGCTTCCAGGGTCTGCGGCATGACACCATCATCGGCAGCAACGACCAGTACGGCAATATCCGTCACCTGGGCACCTCTGGCACGCATGGCCGTAAAGGCTTCATGGCCCGGCGTATCCAGGAATACAATCGGCCGTCCCTGGCAGATAACACGGTAGGCACCGATATGCTGCGTGATACCGCCGGCTTCACGGGCCGTCACGTTGGTCTTCCGAATAGCGTCCAGAAGGGAGGTCTTGCCGTGGTCTACGTGACCCATGACCGTCACTACCGGCGGTCTGGGCAGACGCTTGGCCGGATCATCTTCCACTTCCGGAAGTTCCGTAGGATCAGCCTCAGGAGGCGGTTCCTTGATTTCGCAGTTGAAGTCCATACCAACTAGTTCAGCGGTTTCGTGGTCGATTTCCTGGTTGATGGTGACCATCTTTCCAAGGAGGAAAAGTTTCTTGATGACTTCATTGACATCGCGGCACAGCAGCTTGGCAAAATCCTTGACGCTGATGCTCTCGCCTACTTCGATGCTCGTCGGATAGACCACCTCAACCGGTTTTTTCTGCATATTGTTGTTATTGTTGTTCTTATGCTTATGGTTCTTCATCATATGGTCTGCACTGCGTAAGGGGCGTGTTTCGCGGCTTGCGTACGAGCCCTTGATTTTTTCCTTTTTCTCCTTCTTGCTGAAGTTCTGACCGCGCTTTCCCATGTCCTTTCCGGCATGGGGGCTGTTCATGGCAAAGGCATTCCCGGAGGACGGACGGTTGCCACGGTTGTTCTGGTTCTTCTTATTGAAACCGCCGGGCTGCCCGCCTCTATGGTTATTGTTGTTCTCATTCCGATGGAAATTGTTACGGTTGCCGCCGCCATTGTTCCCACTGCTGCGGTTCTGTCCAAACCGCTCGCTGCCGCGGTTATTGTTATTATTGTTCATATTGGGGCGTGCAGGACGTTGTTCACCCCGGAAGTTCCGGTTATCGCTGCGATTTCCGCCATGGAATTCGCCCTGGCGGTTATTCCGGAGATTTCCTTCCTGGTGATTCGGCCGGGCCGGCATCTGCGGTTTCCTTTCCTCATGATGCGCCGCCGGAGCCGCATTCCTTGGGGCCTGTGCGGGATGCACCGGATTGCCACCCACGGGAGTAACTTTCTTTTCAGGGGCCGGCGCTTTTACGGGCGCCTTTGCGGCGGCCCTGGCCGGTGCCTTCTGTTCCTTTACGGGAGCCTTCGGTGCCGCATTCCCCTTGCGGCCCAGTTCCTTCAGGACAGTCTGGCGTACCCCTTCATCCACAGAGCTCAGATTGCTTTTGACCGTAATATTGCGCTGCTTTAAAAAAGCCACAATTTCCTTACTGTCAACATTCATTTCTTTGGCAATCTCATATATTCTAAATTTTGTCATCCGCACACCTCCAGTACGTACTACACCATCAATTTCATAAAATTCTCATCCAAGATTACAACGGCAGCCCTGGGAGCACGGCCGATTGCCCTCCCCAGACTTGCCATATCCAGTCGTTTTGTAAATGGAACCTGCTGCGCCTGGCAAAGGGCAGTGATTTTTTCTTCCGTCCGGGAAGAAACATCACCGGCGATGACCACATATTTTCCACGTCCCTCTTTCAGCGCTTCCGTCAGGCTCAGGTCACCAGAAGCAAGCTTCCCTGCTTTCTGGGCCAGTCCCAAAGCAAAGTAGAGCTGTTCGTCAGTTTTCATGATGGTTAAGCTCCACTAATAAGCTGTCTTTAATCTCTGCCGATACGGAAACCTGCAGTGCCCGTTCCAGGCTCTTATTGGCAAAAGCCTTGGCGATGCATTGGGCATCATCGCATACGTAGGCGCCGCGCCCGGACTTTTTACCCGTCCGGTCCAGCTGAATGGAACCATCGGGGCAGCGCACCACACGGATCAGGTCCTTTTTGTCCTTTACGGCACCGCAGCCGATACAGGTCCGCTGCGGGATCTTCTTTGTCTTCATTCTTCCTGCTTATCCTCTTCGGCGTTTTCTGCCATATTCGCGTCTTCCCGGGCCTGGGTCTCGCTCTTGATATCGATCTTCCAACCAGTCAGCTTGGCAGCCAGACGGGCATTCTGACCTTCCTTTCCGATGGCCAGGGAAAGCTGGTAATCCGGAACAATGACCCGGCAGATTTTCTTATCCTTGTCCGCCGCGGCGGAAATCACCTTGGACGGGGACAGGGCGTTGGCCACATACTCTTCCGGCGATTCACTGTACTTGACAATATCGATCTTTTCACCGCCCAGTTCATCCACAATGGTCTGCACCCGCATTCCCTTCGGGCCCACACAGGCTCCGACCGGATCCACATTGGCATTGGTACTGTGAACGGCAATCTTGGAGCGCATACCCGGTTCACGGGCCACACTGTCGATGACCACCGTGCCATCCTGGATCTCGGCCACTTCCAGCTCAAAAAGACGCTTCAGGAGCCCGGGGTGTGTCCGGGAAAGGATAATCTGGGGGCCCTTGGTTGTTTTCTTGACTTCCACGACATAGCATTTGATCCGTTCATGATATTCATACGTTTCATTCGGGATCTGTTCGTTGGGAAGCAGGGTTCCTTCGGCGGTTCCCAGATCAATGAACACATTATGGCCTTCAATACGCTGCACCGTGCCGGTGACAATATCGTTTTCCCGGTCGGAGTATTTCTCATAGACCATCCCCCGCTCGGCTTCCCGAATCCGCTGCACAATGACCTGCTTTGCATTCTGGGCAGCAATGCGTCCGAAATTCTTCGGCGTGACTTCCTCTTCCACGATATCACCGGTCTGGTAGTTGGGATTCAGTTTGGCCGCTTCTTCCAGGCTGATTTCCGTATGGGGATCGGTCACTTCCTCAACAATGGTCTTCCGGGCATAGACATGGATCTCACCGGTTTCCTTATTCATGGAAACCCTGACATTCTGCGCTGAGCCAAAATTTTTCTTATAAGCCGTAATCAGCGCTTCCTCCACCGCACTATAAAGAACGTCCGGAGAAATATGTTTCTCCTTGGCCAGCTGCGCAATGGCTCTTACGAAATCCGCATTCACTTTGAAAAATCCTCCCTTACTCAGTTAAAAATCCAGATGTGGTCTGACGGATGCAATCAAATTCCGTTCAATGGTCTGTTTCTGGTTCTTGAAATTTTTGATGACCAAATGGTCTGCGTCATGGCTGATCAATTCACCGGTCAGCATTTTCTTCCCGTCAACAGGTGCATAAAACGCCAAATCAACCTTTTTCCCATAATGATCGACAAAATCGCTGTCCTTCTTCAGGGGGCGGTCGATACCGGGGGATGAAACTTCAAGATAATACTTTTCCTTGATGAAATCCTCCTCGTCAAGGAGCTTTTCCAGTTCATTGCTGACGGCCGTACAGTCGTCAATGTCAATGCCGCCTTCCTTGTCGATAAAGACCCGGAGATACCAGTCCCGTTCCCTGACATACTCCACATCGACCAACTCGACCCCATTCTTTTCGGCAATGGGCTGAACCAGTTCACGAACTTTCTCCACGATTTTTTTCTTGTCCATTTGACACCTGCTTTTCTCGATTGACTGACGCTTTTACGGAAAAAGAATTAACGTCCCGACGGGCTTTCCTTTCCGGCAACCTGCCCGTTCAACCGGCACAGATTGGGCTGCCCCTGATATGGAAAGCACCGCATAGCGGTGCCTGTTCCGAAACAAATTGGCGTCTCCCCGCAACCTGGTCTGTCATCACAACAGCCATGGTAAACGAAAGAGCGGGTATAAATACCCACTCTCCAAGGTCTGCCTCAGTTTTCTACACGCCATTATAACACTTACAGCCATTTAAAGCAAACAATATCCTTCTTTCCACGTGGAAGGACGCCAGAAAAAGGCTGCCCCAAACGGACAGCCTCCTGTCATAAAAAGGAAAGGCTCCTGGCTCCGCTGATACCCACCCATTTTAGAAGGTCAGCCGGGGCCAGTCCCCTCCCTGTCCCGTCAGAACAATTCGATTTGGTCCGTTGCCGGCAGTCCTTCCAGGATACCCAGGTTCGCCAGGACCTCCACGGCGGTATTACTGATTTTGGCACGGTTGCGCAGGTCTTCCCGGGAAATGAACTGACCGGCCTTACGGGCTTCGACAATTCCTTCCGCCGCAACACCACCGATGCCCCCGATGGCGCCCAGGGGCGGCAGCAGTCCCTTTTCGGTAATGAGGAACTTATGGGCATCGGACCGATACAGGTCCACGTCTTCAAAGACAAACCCGCGGGCCAGCATTTCCACACACAGTTCCATATAGGTCGCGGTATCCTTGTCATTGACGGATGCCTTCGTTCCCTGGGCGTTGACATTTTGAATGAAGCGTTTCATATAGTCCAAGCCCTTATGGACTTCCGTGTAATCAAATTTAGGGGCCCGAATGGTAAAGTACGCCGAATAAAATTCCTTTGGATGGTGTACCTTGCAGTAGGCAATGCGGTAGGCCGACAGCACATAGGCCACGGCATGGGCTTTCGGGAAAAGATACTGCAGCGTCTGGCATGCCTTGATATAGAATTCCGGAATGTTTGCCTTTTTGAATGCTTCCAGCTGATCCGGCTTGAATCCCTTTTTATGGGCCTTTCCCTTACGGCTCCATTCCATGATTCCAAAGGCCATACTGGGTTCCATGCCCTTATTGATCAGCCAGTTCATGATGTCGTCACGGGTCGAAATGGTATCTTCCGTAGGCGTCCCCGCCCTGATCAGGTCCTGGGCATTGTTCAGCCACACGTCGGTTCCGTGGGAATACCCGGAAATCCGGAGCAGGTCGGAGAAATTCTTCGGCTTTACATCGTAAATCATTTGACGGACAAAGCGTGTACCGCATTCCGGCACGCCATACGTAGCCACGGGCGTATCAATGTCCTCCGGCTTTACACCAATGGAATCCGTGGAAAGAAACAGTTCCATGGTATCCTTGTCACCAATCGGGATCGACTTGCAATAGCCTTCTCCCAGCATGTTGTCCAGCATACGGAGCATCGTCGGGTCATCGTGGCCCAGGATATCCAGCTTGACGATACGGTCGTTAATGGAATGGTAATCGTAGTGCGTCGTAATGGTCCCGCAGGATTCATCATCGGCCGGGTAGGAAACGGGCGTGATATAGTGCACATCCAGATCCCGGGGCACTACCATGATCCCTGCCGGGTGCTGGCCTGTTGTCCGTTTGACACCTTCGAGCTTGGGAATGATCCCGTTCAGGAAGGCTTCCCGCTTCTTTTCCCCACGCCCTTCATAATATTTCTTGACGTAGCCATAGGCCGTCTTTGTGGCAATGGTACCGAGTGTACCGGCACGGAACACATTATCCCGGCCAAACAGTTCTTCCGTATACTTATGGGCCGTAGGCTGGTATTCACCGGAAAAGTTCAGGTCGATATCAGGAACCTTATCCCCGTGGAACCCCAGGAATACAGCAAACGGGATATTATGGCCGTCCTTGACCATCATCGTCCCGCATTCCGGGCAGGCCTTATCTTCCAGGTCAAAGCCGGACCCTACACTGCCGTCCGTAAACCATTCGGAATGGTAACATTTGGGACAGCGGTAATGCGGCGGCAGCGGATTGACTTCCGTGATATTCAACATGGTAGCCACAAAGGAGGAACCGACACTGCCACGGGACCCAACCATGTACCCATCATCATTTGACTTTTTGACCAGAAGATGGGCAATGTAGTACAGTACGGAGAACCCGTTTCCGATAATGGAATGGAGTTCCATCTTCAGCCGGTCTTCCACGATTGCCGGCAATTTAGGGCCATACAGTTCATGGGCCTTGCCATAGGACATGGATTCCACTTTTTCCTTGGCGCCCGGGATCATCGGTGAATAGAGCTGGTCACGATCCGGAACGGGTTTGAACTTTTCGATCATCTCACTGATCTTGTTGGAATTGGTTACAACCACTTCATAGGCCCGTTCCTTGCCCAGGTATTCAAATTCCTTCAGCATCTCTTCCGTCGTACGGAAATACAGGGGTGGCTGTTCCTCATCGGGATAGCCCATTCCGGTTTGCAGGATGCGGCGGGCCAGGGCATCTTCCGGATTCAGGAAGTGAACGTCACAGGTTGCCACCGTCATTTTTCCCATTTCATCGCCCAGGGCCAGGATTTTCCGGTTCAGGTCCTGCAGATCCTCCCAGGTCCTGATTTCCGGGTGATGCTCATCCCGCAGCAGATACTGGTTGTTACCGCAGGGCTGGATTTCCAGGTAATCATAGTAGGAGGCAATTTTTACCAGTTCATCGTGTGGAACCCCGTCCAGGACGGCCCGGAACACTTCCCCTGCCGCACAGGCGGATCCAATGATCAGTCCATCCCGGTATTGGTCCAGCAGTCCCTTCGTCAGGCGGGGCCGCTTGGGCTTGCCGCCCATATACTGCAAATGGGACAGGGAAATCAGGCGGTACAGGTTGCGCAAACCGGCAAAACTCTTTGCCAGGATAATGATATGGTAATTTTTCCGGTCTTCCTTGCTGTGGCAGAGATAGCCTTCCACGCCGAAGATCAGTTTGAAATCATCAAACTTAACCGCTTCATCATAAGCAAAGGGATAGGCCTGGACAACGGCATGATCCGTAATGGCCAGCGCCTTATGGCCCCAGCGGTGAGCCGTGTCAACAAGTTCCTCGATGGGGGTAATGCCATCCATCTTACTCATCTTGGTATGGCAGTGCAATTCCACCCGTTTGACGGAGGCATGGTCTTCCCGGGATTCCTTGTCAAGAAGCATGATGCCCTTGATATCCTCCATGACCAGTTCGGAATTGGCAAAACGGTCCACGCGGATGTTTCCCTGTATGAGGACATGGGATCCGACGGGAATCTTTTTCTGTAATTCCCCGCTTTCCTTCTCGTTCTTGACCAGGTCATTTTTTTCCTTGAAACTGCCGAAGCGGATCTTGGCAGTCAGTCCATCGGTCGCATCCATAAGTTGGATCAGCAGGATCACGGCATCGGTTTTCAGGGTCTTTTGTACAAACTCAACCACT
>CADBQR010000012.1 GCA_902796945.1 uncultured Acidaminococcus sp. | reverse complement strand
GCGTTCTGCGGTCTGCGCTCCGCGATCTGCGGTCTGCGTTCTGCGATCTGCGAACCGCGTTCCTGGATCCGTCCTGCTGCAAATGCCACAACGAACATGAGAGGGTAGGGTCAGCGCAAAGATTGCGCTGACCCAATTTCTTATCCTTTTGTAGCTTGTTTTAACGCCCTCGCCAACTGATCCGGGCAGGAAGTCGATTTGAATCCGCATTTGATCCCGTCCAGGCGGGAGATGACCAGGTCGACGGGCATTCCTTCGACGAGCTTGCCAATTCCCTTGAGGTTTCCATTGCAGCCTCCGACAAAGCTGACGTCCGTTAATTTGCCGTCCTTGATGTCAAAATCGATCTCTGTTGAGCAGGTGCCGCTGGTTTTGTATTGATACATTTCCTATCTCTCCTTGAAGCCATCCGTTTACGGCCCGTCTCCCGCTTATTTCCAGTCAGCAAAAGGCATGCCGGTTTAAGGATGTTTTTATGAAATACCTGTTTATTATACACGAATCGGGTCCAATCCGCTCCCTCTTTTTTATCGTCATGTAGTGCAGATATTTTATAAAATTTTCAGGATACCATAGAGAAAATCGTATACGTTGTATTGGAAGAGAAGTATTGGAATTCTCTGACTTTGGAGGATACAATAAAGACGTACCAAGAAGAAACCTTTTCCAGGGGCCGGACAGACGGTTCCTTTTGGAAAAGCCCTGAATGCAAATACTCTGGTTAAAAGGGAGAGGTTACTATGGATCAGGAAGCCATGATTCGCGAAGCACAGGAAAAATTCGGTCAGCTCATTCGGGAGGACCTGCAGCGCATCGATATCATCAAGAACCAGCCGCCGCGCAAGGATTTTGCCCATCTGAAACATGTCAAGATCGGCATCATGCCGGGCGATGGCATCGGGCCCTATATCATGAAGGAAGCCCTGCGGGTTGCCAAGGCGATGCTGGCCAGTGAAATGGAATCAGGCCGTGTCGAATTCGTGCCCATTGAAGGCATGACCATCGAGGAACGGGCCATTGCCCACCAGAGCCTTCCGGACGCGGTCCTGAAAAAGTGCTGTGAATGCGATGTCCTGGTCAAGGGTCCGTTTGTGACGCCCCGGGCCGGTGATAAATGGCCGAACATGGTCAGTGCCAACAGCCTGCTGCGCCGGGCCCTGCAGATGTACGCCGCGGTCCGTCCAATCCGGATTCCTGATAAGGACATCGACTGGACGTTCTTCCGTGAAAACATCGAAGGCGAATACATCTGGGGCAACAAGGGCATCAGCGTGGGCGATGAACTGGCCATCGACTTCAAGGTCCTTTCCAAGGCCGGTACCACCCGTCTTTTCCGTACGGCCTTTGAATATGCCAAAGCCAATGGCAAGCACAATATCACGGTGGCCACGAAAGCCAATATCGTTAAGCTGGTGGATGGCAACTTCCTGAAGATTGCCCATGAAATGGAAAAGGAATACCCTGGCATTACGGTCCGGGAAGAACTGATTGATTCCATGGCCGCAAAGCTGATGGATCCGGAATATACCAAGGGAATGGAAGTCTTTGTACTGCCGAACTTGTACGGCGATATCCTCACCGATATTGCCGCTGAATACCAGGGTGGTCTGGGAACGGCCAGCTCTTCCAACATCGGCGACCGCTACGCCATGTTCGAAGCCATTCACGGTGTCGGCATCTTCCTTTGTGAACATCACCGTGAAAAATATGCCGATCCCTGCAGCCTGATCCGCGCGATGGGCGAAATGATGGCCTTCATCGGCTATCCGGAAAAGCGGGATAAGCTGAGCAAGGCATTGGATGTCTGCACCCGCGTGGTTCCCAAAGCGGTCATCACGACCGATGCCGACGGTGCTACGGCCGAGGAATTCACCGATTACCTGCTGGAGACCCTGGGAGTGTAAAACGAAGAAACAACAGGTCCGACATGCTGCCGGGCCTGTCATGATGGATGCTGTGGATGTTACTAGGAGGAGTTTAAATGATTCAACTGTTTGAAAAAGGAGCATATCTGGTCAACGGACAGGAACTGATTCCGGAAGAAGAGGTCCAGAAAGCAGAGGCCCGGGTTGGCCGCAAGGTTTCCCCGGAAGAAGCGAAAAAGGGGACCATTGCCTATGGGATCCTCAAGGCCCACAACAAGAACGACAATATGGATGCCCTGAAAATCAAGTTTGATGCCCTGACAAGCCATGATATTACGTTTGTCGGCATCATTCAGACAGCCCGTGCTTCCGGCATGGATAAGTTCCCCGTTCCTTATGTCCTGACCTGCTGCCACAATTCCCTCTGCGCCGTAGGGGGTACCATCAACGAGGATGACCATATGTTCGGCCTGACCGCTGCCAAAAAATACGGCGGCATCTATGTACCGCCCCATGTGGCCGTCATTCATCAGTACATGCGTGAAATGCACGCCGGCTGCGGCAAGATGATCCTCGGCAGCGACAGCCATACCCGGTATGGCGCGCTGGGCACCATTGCCGTTGGTGAAGGCGGCGGTGAACTGGATAAGCAGATCCTCGGCGATACCTGGGATAACCCTTATCCGAAGGTTGTTGCCATTTACCTGACCGGCAAACCGCAGCCCTGGGTCGGTCCTCATGACATTGCCCTGGCCATTTGCCGTGCTGTCTACAAGAATGGCTATGTAAAGAACAAGATCATGGAATTTGTCGGCCCCGGCGTTGCATCCATGACAACGGATTATCGCAACTCCGTCGATGTCATGACCACGGAAACGACCTGCCTGTCCTCCATCTGGAGAACCGACGAGGAAACCAGGGCCTTCCTGGCGGAACACGGCCGTGCGGACGATTACCGCAAACTGGATCCCCAGGAGGTTGCTTATTACGATGGCTGCGTCTATGTGGATCTGTCCACCATCAAACCGATGATTGCCCTGCCTTTCCATCCCTCCAATGCCTATGA
This sequence comes from uncultured Acidaminococcus sp., assembly GCA_902796945.1. Lineage (GTDB taxonomy): Bacteria > Bacillota > Negativicutes > Acidaminococcales > Acidaminococcaceae > Acidaminococcus. The sequence goes on along the minus strand of CADBQR010000012.1, from coordinate 11,664 downwards.
AATTGACGAACTGAATGCCAATCTCATGGATATCCTCCGGGAAACGGAAAAGGCCGCTGAAAAAGTCAGCCAGGGCCGTGCTCCTTATACGCTGACGGATAAGGTCAAGGATGGCCGGCTGCAGGTGCAGCAGGGCGTCATTGGCGGCTGCGCCGGCGGCAACTACACGAACGTGGTGGAAGCGGCCAATCTGCTGCGGGGCAAAGCCATTGGTGCCGGTGAATTTACATTGAACGTATATCCGTCCTCCATGCCGGTTTATATGGATCTGGCAAAGAAAGGCATCCTGACGGACCTGATGGCCTCCGGTGCCGTCATCAAGACCGCTTTCTGCGGACCCTGCTTCGGTGCCGGCGACACGCCGAACCATAACGGTTTCTCCATCCGCCATACCACGCGGAACTTCCCGAATCGCGAAGGAAGCAAACCCGGCAAGGGCCAGATGGCTGCCGTTGCCCTCATGGATGCCAGAAGCATTGCTGCTACGGCTGCCAACAATGGCCGCCTGACCTCTGCGGAGGAATTTGCCGATGTCTTTGGCAATGTGCCGGAATACCATTTCGACGACCGGACCTATAAGGCCCGCGTCTATTACGGCTTTGGCAAGGCCGAACCGGAAGAAAAGCTCTTCGATGGCCCAAACATCAAGCCGTGGCCGGAACTGCCTGCCCTGGGTGACAATATCCTGCTGCGGGTCTGCTCCAAGATCCTTGATCCCGTAACGACGACGGACGAACTCATTCCTTCCGGCGAAACTTCTTCCTTCCGTTCCAACCCGCTGGCCCTGGCGGAATTTGCCCTGAGCCGTCGCGATCCGCAGTATGTGGGACGCACCAAGGCGGTCAAGGAACTGGAAACGGCCCGTGAAGGCGGCAAGGATGTGGAGAAGGAGAACGGCGACGTGGCGGAAGCCATGAAGACCGTCCGGACCCTGCCCGGTATGGACCAGGTGACGCTGGCCAATACGGAAATCGGTTCCGTCATTTATGCCAACAAACCCGGCGACGGCAGTGCCCGTGAACAGGCTGCCAGCTGCCAGCGCGTAATCGGGGGCCTGGCAAACATTACCCGCGATTATGCGACGAAGCGTTATCGCAGTAACGTCATCAACTGGGGCATGCTGCCGTTCCACCTGAAGAACGAGGAAATTCCCTTCGACGTCGATGATTTCATCTTTGTGCCGGGCATCAAAAAGGCCCTGGACGGGGATATGAAGGAAATCAAGGGCTACGTCGTGAAAAACGGCGCCGCCACACCCATTGACCTCTATATCAACCCCTTGAACGACGAGGAAAAGGCCATTATCAAGGCCGGATGCCTCATCAACTTCAACCGGGCCCATCGGAAATAAGTGATCATGGATTACATAAAAGTCCGCTTCCTGCTGCTCTTGAAGAGCAGGGGAAGCGGACTTTTGTACTTGCAGGGAATCAAAAGGGGACCGGTCTTTTTCAGGCCGGTCCTCTTTTCAGGTAGTTTCCTTTTTCCGGGGAACCATGCTTTTCGGATCCAACTGGGCCATCAGGATGCCCAGACCCATGAGAAAACATCCCATCAGTTCCCGGCCGCTCATGATTTCATTCAGGAACAGCCAGCCGCTGAGGGCACTGAAAATGGTTTCGCTGCTGAGCAGCAGGGAGGCTTCCGTCGGGGAAACGCCGCGCTGGCCGATGAATTGAAGGGAATAGGCGAGACCGCCGCCGAAAAAGCCACAGTAGACAATGGGAAGGATGCAGGCTTTCAGGGCTTCCAGGGTCACGTTTTCTCCCATCAGGAAGGCGATGGCCGTATTGTAAAGGAAGGCAAAGAAGAATTCCCAGGTTACGAGGGTAAAACCGTCGTAATACGGTGACCACCGGTCGACCATCAGAATATCGACCGCCCAGACCAGGGAACAGATGAAAATCAGTACGTCACCCCGGTTTAATTCGCCACCGCCTTCCGGGTAAGCCAGAAAGTACAGCCCCGCAACGGCCAGCAGGCAGCCGATGAGGGCCTGCTTCCGCAGGGGCTTGCCAAAGGGAATGCCAAGAAAGGGAACGACCACGATGTACAGGCAGGTAATGAATCCTGCCTTTCCTGCCGTTGTATAGAAAATGCCCATTTGTTGGAACCCCGTGCCGGCCGTAAGGAGGATGGCCAGGATGGCCGCTCCGACGGGGAGAGGAAAAGGCGGTTTCCCCGCGCTTTGGTTCCGGTGATGGTAGCGCCTCGTCAGGTAGAGGATGGGGAGCAGCGAAAGACTTCCCAGCAGGTAGCGGGAAGCCATGAACGTGAAAGGCCCCAGCAGTTCCGTACTGACGCGCTGGGCAACGAGCGTGGCGCCCCAGAGAAGGGACGCCAGCAGCAAAAGCAGCCTGTATTTCATCGAAGATGAGCTCCTTTATTGATTCGGATTCCAATCGGTCTTTTTCCGGGATGCCATCGGGCCTCCATGGGCCGCACCATGGTTTCTGGCATGAAGAGGTACTTCAGGATGAGGTCCAGGCCGATTATCAGTTTATTGTACTATTGGAAGTACCCAATAGTCAAAGCTTCTGTCCTGTCCCGGTCTGAAACCTTCCCGTTCCCACCTTGTCCAGTCCCCGGAAACAGCACGCCATGGCCCTGAAGATAAAGAAATACCCGGCTTGAATGCATCTCATTGACCGATACTCTCCTTATTGGCTGGCCAGCCAAGAGGGAGCCTAGGTGTATTCAGCCGGGTATTTTTATAAAAACGAAAGCAGCAAACTTAAAGTTCACGGCTTTCCGCTGCGCTGAGTTTCTTTTTCAGGACCGTCACCGGTGCCAGGCTGGCCAAAAGGCCGAGCATTCCCATGGACAGGAGCATCAGGAAGGCGGGCAGTGAGAGGGTCAGGGGCATGGTAACGGACGTCGACGTGCCAACCAGGTGACCCACGATGGCGCAGGTCCCGAAGCCAAGGAAGCTTCCCAGCAGGGTCCCTCCGAAGATGAGAAATCCGTTTTGCCAGAGCCAGATGGCGGTAACCTGTTTTTCACTGGCTCCCAGGGCCCGCAGGATGGCGTATTCCCGCATCCGCGTCAGCGTCGACAGATAGGACGTGACGATGACGATGATGATCGAAAGCAGCAGCAGGGAAGCCCCTACGGGGCGCCACATCTTTTCGCCCCGTCCCATGAGATTGAAGAACTGGATAATGGTCTGGGCAGGAAAGACGAGCATGGCGTCCTTTCGGGACTGGTACTGGCTGGCCAACTGGTAGGCCTGGCTGTAGCCGACGGGTTCGACCATGATGGCGCTGACCTGCCGTTTTGGTTCAGCCGTAGTGTTCCCTTTGGGCGTCGATGTATTTTTTTGCGCATGCTCATGGACTTCCCAGATCGATTCGATGGGTGTCAGGATGACCTGGTTGTAGGGCCCCTGTACATCCTTCAAGATGCCGACGACCGTAAAGGGATGCCCTTTGTGGGCGTGCCTGCTTTTGGGCAGGAGGCCGTGGGTCGATTCAAAGGTCGAGCCCACGTTCAGATGGAGCCGGGCTGCCACGTCGCGGCCAATGACCGCTTCGAAGGGCTTCTCAAAGGGCCGTCCTTCCTGGAAGGAAAGCCACGGTGCTGAGGACTGGTAAGCCTTCAGCTGAAAAATGTCCCGGGATGCCCCGACCACACGGTATCCCTGGTAAGAATCGCCAAAGCCGAGGGGGATGGCCGATTTGACCAGCTTTTCCTTTTTTTGCAGGGCCGTGACTTCTTCATAGGGGAGGTTCGGCAGGGGCCGGTCCTGCAGGAAAACCGCGTTCAGGACAAGCTGGTGCTGGCTTCCCGGGGAACTGACCAGCAGGCTGAAGGGTTCCGTCGCAAGGGTGAGGCCCTTCTGCAGCCCCTGGTGCAGCGTCATCAGAAAGACGCTGACGCCGACGGACAGGGCGATGATCAGGAGGAGCAGCCCCGTCGTGACGGGCCGGCGCCGCAATTGTTTACAGGCGAGCTTCGCAATCATGGCGGCCTCCTTTGTGCAGCGGCAGCCGGTGCGTGAACGCATCGATGACCATTTTGTCATGGCTGGCAATCAGCAGCAGGGCGTTATTTTGCCGGACATAGTCCTTCAGGAGATCAATGACAATCTGGCTGTTTTCCGCATCCAGGTTGGCCGTGGGTTCATCCGCCAGGATCAGGGGCGGACTCTTGATAAGGGCCCGTGCGATGGCGACGCGCTGCTGCTCGCCCTGGCTGAGCTCTTCCGGGTAATGGGGCAGCAGGTCGGAAATTCCCATTTGCCGGGACAGTCGTTCCAGCCGCGTTTTGGCTGCTCCTTCATTGACGCCGGCGAGCCAGGCTCCGGTGAGGATATTTTCCCGGGCCGTCAGGAAGGGGAGCAGGTTGAATTTCTGGAATACGTAGCCGATGGTATGACCCCGCCAGGTGTCAAGTTCCTTTTCCGACAGCCCCTAGGTCATTACTTTTCCATCCCAGCAGATGGTTCCCTTTGTCGGCCGCAGCAGACCGGAAATGCAGTGCAGCAGGGTTGATTTGCCGCTGCCGCTGGGTCCTGTGATGCACCAGGCACTGCCTCTTTCTGCCTGGAAGGAGGGCAGGGTCAGGGCGGTCACCTGGCTTTGGCCGTCCTGATAGATCTGTACGATATCCTTGATTTCCAGCATGGCGGGCCTCACTCCACAGAAGCGCCCATCAGGCGGACCTGGCTGACAAAACCCGTATTGCTGTCCACATAGCTGCCTACCTCCAGGGTTCCCGTCACGGAAACTTCCTGATCGTAGGGAAGGGCATCGACGGCACCGTCCACATAGACGACAACGATGTTGTACGGCCAGTCTGCGTCAGTACTGCAGAAGGGGCAGACCGACATGGGTGTTTCCGTGAGGACGAAAAAGTCGATGCTCGGTTTCAGGGGTGGAGCCATGTAACCGGTCATGGTCACGGAGGATCCATTCAGTTCCTTCAGCTTATCGGAAAAGACGAGTCCCTCTGATGACGCACCGCTGTACATTTCAGAAAAGTCCATAGACGCCGCATGGGCCCCCATAGGGAGGCCCAGCAGTGCAATCATCAGAACAGACAATATGAATTTTTTCAGAGGGGACAGGAACGGTCTCATTGATGGACACCGTCGGCTGCCGTGAAGGGAACTTCCGGCGTGCCCTTGCTGGCGTCTACACCAAGGGCGCGGAGAATTCCGAAGAAGACTTCCGTATTGTCCATGACTCCGTGGAAGTATTCAGATCCAGGACCCTGGGCCATCAGGACCACATCGTCAGCGGAATGGCATTCCTGGGTTTCGCCGGTGGTCGTGGGCAGGTCTCCCTGTACCAGGCGGGCACCCTTGGGAGCCCGTTTCGGGTTGGCCGTTACCTTGCCGTTGGCATCGACGGTGGCCGGAACGGTCGGGGTCGGCTGGAAGCGATAGTTCTCGTAATGATCCGGGGCGTTGGCATACTGTACGGCCAGGGTCACATCGGGATCGGGGTTATCCGGGAAGCCATCATGGTTGGCATCGGTGAAGGTCGGCCACTTGGCGCTGCCATATACGCGGACCGCTTCACGGCCGGTCTTGCCGTTTTCTTCCTTATAGGTACCAGAAATGCTGACGCCGTGGGCATGGTCAGCGACGACGATGATCAGCGTGTCGTCGTTATGCTTTTTGGCGTAATCCTGGGCCCATTCGATGGTCTTATCAAATTCGATGGTGTCGTAGGTGGAACGCTGCCAGTCCATGGTATGGAGCTGCTTATCGATGCTGCCGCCTTCGCTCATCAGGAAGAAACCGTTGGGGTTCTTTTCCAGGACCGATACGGCCTTTTTGGTCATATCCAGGAGGCCCGGCTGATCCATGAAGCCCTTCAGGACTTTCTGGTTCTTCGGGAGGAACTCACGATCCATATAGACGTTCATATGGTTCATCGTGAAGAGACCGAGAATCGGTTTGTCGCTGCCCAGGGCATTCAGTTCCGTCTTGTTGCCGGCAAAGGCATAGCCCTTATCCTTGAATTCCTGGATCAGGTTGCGGCTGTCCTTCCGTTTGGAACCGGGTGTGGACAGGGGCAGGAAGAACTGCGCACCGCCGCCCATGACGACCTTCGGCGGGTTGTTGCGGTTCAGGAATTCGCTGGCAATGAAATTCTGTTCACCGCGACGGCGCGTATGGGAAGTTACTGCGGCCGGGGTGGCGTCAGTGACGGCAGCCGTGGAAACCATGCCGTAGGACATCTTCTTGCTGCGCGACAGGATTTCGGCAGCCGTTTCCACTTTCGGATCATCCAGGGGATCCTTGGTCTTGTTTTCATAGACGCCCATGGCGTTGACCACGGATTTGTTGCCCGTCATGTAAGCGGACATGCTGTTGGCGGAGTCCGTTACGATGGAATCATAGCCGGAGGTGGTGATGAGGGCCATATTCGGCATTTTTTCCATGGCCAGGACATCATTGAACTTACCGTCGGACATGCCCTTGGAAAGGATACGGCCCAGTTCCTTGGCCTGCATGCTCATACCATCGCCGATGAAGAGGATAACATTCTTGGCTTTTCTCCTGGCGGCTTCCTTGACGACGCTGTAGTTTGCTTTTCTGGTCACGCGGCCGGCAGCTCCGTTTGCCGTGGCCGTCACTTCCTGTGCACCCGTCTTGGAAAAGGTTACGTTGTTGATGCGGTAGGAAATATGGGTACCATAGTTTTTCACCACAGCCTTTTTACCAAAGACCTTTTCCGCATCCGTACCATTGATGGTTACCTGCGCATCCGTACTGCCAGCAGGAAATTCCACTTCGAAGTCAAAGCGCTGGCCGGCCCACAGTTTTGCCCGGTTGATCGGCAGGATCGTGATGGCCTGACGGCTGACAGAAGCACCCGCGTTGCTGTGGAATTCCGCCTGTTGGGAAAGCGCGGACGGTGCTGCAGGAGCAGCCGCGTTTACCAGGCTTCCAAAGCCCATGGAAAGGGCTCCGACGAGGGACAAGTGAACCAATACCTTGAGTCGACGGTTTACGTTCATAAATAAGCCTCCTACGTAATAAGGGTTTTTGAGCGGGAAATGAAATATTTTCCACTTTTGTATACATCACGCGTAGTATACATCGGCTCCGGATAGGCTTGGAAAAGAACCCGTAAAAATATGGTAAAAGTTTAAACGGTATGTAAAAGAAAGGAAAAGTGACGGGCGAAGGGAATCGTGTTGCTGAAAAAATTCCGGCAACCGGCTTCCAGTCAGCTGGAAAGGTCATTTCCTATTTTGTTTCACGGGGGCCGGGCTTTTGTCAGGACATAAAAAAACCGCCGCTCATGGCGGCGGTTGAACGGGCCTGTCAGTCCAGGGCCCCTTCCAGTTTCAGCAGGAAATGTTTTCGATCAAGTCCTCCGGAATACCCCGTGAGGCTGCCGTCCGATCCCACGACGCGGTGGCAGGGGATAATGACGGAAATGGGATTATGGCCAACGGCACCGCCCACAGCCCGGGCAGACGTGCGGCCATCCTTTCGCCTGGCACTGATGGCCTTGGCCAGGTCCATATAGGTCACGGTCTTCCCATAAGGAATCTGGCAGAGGGCTTCCCACACTTCCTTGCGGAAGGGCGTTCCCCTCGGGTTCAGGGGCAGCTCGTCAATGGCTGGTTTTTTGCCGGTAAAATAGCGGTCCAGCCATTTCTTCGTTTTCTTGAAGAGGGGAAGCGTATCATTGGGCTCTACTTCGCCAATCAGGGTGTCGCCGAAATATTTCTGGTCTTCCAGCCAGAGGCCGGTCAGTGCTTTGCCATCGGAGGCAATGGTCAGTTTGCCAACGGGAGAATCATAGGTTGTGGTATATAACATGATGGGCTCCTTTCATGAACCGAAAATCCGTCCTTGTTTATACTTTCGGATGCTGCCACAGGGACAGGGTCGCGTAACTCCGCCAGGGGTGCCAGGCTTCAGCCGTCCTGATGCGTTCCTTCGGCGTCATGTCCGGCAGGGCGTGCTTGATGCCGCTGTCCGTATCCAGGAAGGCGTCGGGCCAGGCCATGGTGCGCATGGCGATGTACTGGGCACTCCAGTTCCCAATGCCCTTGATTTTCTTCAGCTTTTCCATTTCCGCTTCCGGATCGGCACAGGGGTCAAGGATAATGGCCCCGGCGAGAATGGCCTTTGCCAGTTCGCGAATGGTATGGGTCCGGGCGGCAATGACGCCCAGGCGTCCAAAACAATCCTGCAGGCTGTCCCCGAGGGACAGCACTTTTTCCGGTGACGGGAAACTGCGGTCCAGCCCTTCCAGGCCCGTATCCACGGGATCCCCATAGGTTTCCGTGATGCGTGCGGCCAGGGTATTGGCGGCTTTTACGGTAATCTGCTGTCCCAGGATGGCCCGTACCGCTGTTTCGAAAGGATCGAAGCAGCCGGGCACCCGGATGCCAGGCAGGAAAAGATGCGGCGCCAGTTCGTCCATGCGGCACAAGGTCTTTTCGATGATGCCGGGGTCGCAGTAAAGGTCGAAGAGGCGGCGTACTCCGGACAGGACCTGGGAAAGGACGGGAACCAGCGATTCTGAAAGGGTAATCCGCAGGGCGCGCTTTTTCTCATCGTGGGTGACCCGCATCCAACCGGTGACGGGTTTTCCTTTCCGGTCCTTCAGGCGGACCGTGCGGGCATAACTGGTTTCATCGCAGGCTTCGACGTGGAGCAGGGCCCTTTTTGCAAGGAAAGCGTGGATTTCCTCCCAGCGGTACGGAGGCCGGTAACCGACGCGGATGGTCATTTCATCCGATGGGGACCGGTTGGCCGCGGCACGGCGGAGCGCCGTAGGGGTCAAATGGTAACGCTCCTGGAAAAGCTCGTTCATCCGACGGGCACTGCCGAAACCGGCGGCCATGGCGACTTCCAGTATGGAAAGGGGCGTGTCCGTCAGCAGGTTCTTGGCGAGCAGCAGGCGGCAGGTCTGTTCATATTGGATGGGCGTTACATGGTATTCCTCCAGGAAGACCCGGCGCAGATGGCGGTCCGTACAGCCAAGCCGTTCCGCCAGTTCGCTGAGCTTCTGACCGGTGCTGCAGTTTGTTTCCAAAAGCCGGGCTGCCTTGCGTGCCAGTATGCGGGATGCATCCATGGGTGCATTGCCCGGGGCCAGCTCGGGACGGCAGATCAGGCAGGGCCGGTAGCCGGCTTTTTCTGCTTCAGCGGCGGTCCTGAAAAAAGTGCAGTTTTCGATTTTGGGAACGCGGGCCGTGCAGACGGGGCGGCAGTAAATGCCGGTGGAACGGACCCCGACAAAGAGCCGACCGTCAAAACGGGCATCCTTCGATCGAAATGCTTCATAACAGGCTTCTTTGTGATCAGGAAGCATTTTTTTCACCTCCATGCTGTCACTATACCATGTTCAGGAATAAAAATCTCGCGATTTTCGGACATCCTTTTAAAAACTGGAATATAAAGATGGAAGGGAAACACGCAGGGACCATGGATGGCCTGAAGGTCCTTTGCCGATTGGAGAAGGATCGATGAAGCGGATGACATCCAAACGTCAATATAGTAAAATAAAATGAAACTTTTTGGAAAAGAGGATTTTCGCAGTGAAACCAATTTCGATCATCGTGAATGCCGACGATTTCGGCCGTCACGAGTTGATTAACCAGGCTGTCATCAGGGGCCTTGACCATGGCCTCATTCGTTCCGCGACGCTCATGGTGACGGGCAATGCCTTTTCGGATGCGGTTACCCTCGCTCAGGCGCATCCGCAGCTGGGCGTGGGAATCCATCTTACCCTTGTCGATGGCCGGCCTGCCCTGGACCCGGAAGCGATTCCCTCCATCATCGATCCTCGGACGGGACGCTTCTATCCCGACCATGGGGCTTTTGTAAAGCATTTCCTCACCGGAAAGGTCCGTTTATCCGATGTCCGCCGGGAATGGGAGGCCCAGCTGCAGCGTTTCCTGGCGACTGGCCTCAAGCCGACCCATGCCGACAGCCATCAGCACATGCACGTCCTGCCTGGAATCATTGACGTGGCCCTCGACCTTTGTGCCCGCTATGAAATCCCGGCCCTGCGGATCCCGTCCATTCCGGTGACGCTCAGTGAAACCCGTCTTTCCAACCTGGGGCAGCAGATCGGGCGGAGCGGGCTCCATGTCCTTGCCGAACAGGCCCGGCGCAAGGCCAGAGGTTTTGCAATCTGTACGCCCGATGCCTTTGAAGGCATTGTGGCAGGACGGGCTGTTGATAAGGAACGGATCCGTCGGATCCTGCTCAGCCGGCACGATGGATGTACTGAAATCATGCTGCATCCAGGGCTTGATGACGCCATTCTGCAGGCCGATGCGCATTGGGACCATAGTTTTGAAACGGAACTGGCTGCTGTGACCTGTGCCGAAAACGTCGAATTGTGCCAGCAACTGGGCATCGCACCCTGGAATTTCCGTGACCTGGTCCAGGCCCGGAAAGCGCATTGACAGACGGTGCGGTGAAGAAAACCGCGTCCGGCAGTTTCATCTTTATTGAAGGAGTTTGAACGATGATCTATACGGTAACTTGCAATCCGTCATTGGATTATGTGGTTGCAGTGGAGGACTTTACGGTAGGGAGTGTCAACCGGAGCAAAGGGGAAGAAATTTTTCCCGGCGGAAAGGGAATCAATGTTTCCATCGTCCTGCAGCGGCTTGGCCTGGAAACAACCATTCTCGGTTTCAAGGCCGGTTTCACCGGTGATGAAATCGAGCGGCTCCTTGCCCTTGAACATTGCCATACGAAGCTTTTACCGCTGAAATCCGGCTTTTCCCGCATCAATGTCAAGGTCCGGGGCGCTGTGGAAACGGCCGTCAACGGTGCCGGGCCCAATGTGGAAGTCGATGACCTGGCGGCGCTTGTGGCAATCCTGGACAAGCTGGGGCCCGATGACTGGCTGGTACTTTCCGGCAGCCGTCCTGCCAGCGCGACGGACCATCTGTATGGCGATATTGCCAGTCTGATGAAACAGCGCGGTGTCCGCTGCATCGTTGACGCAACGGGCGAGCTCCTGCGGCTGGCACTCCCCTATGAACCTTTCCTGGTCAAACCGAACCGGGAAGAGCTGGAGGAGCTTTTGCAGGAATCCCTTCCCAAGAGGGAAGACGTGGCTGACGGGGCCCGCCAGCTCCGCCGCATGGGAGCGAAGAACGTCCTCGTGTCTCTGGGGGCTGAAGGAGCCCTGCTGGTGGATGAGAAGGACATCGTTCATTACCACCGTGCCCCCAAAGGAAAGCCCGTCAATACCGTCGGGGCCGGGGACAGCATGGTCGCCGGATTCCTGAAGGGCTACCTGACCGAACAGGATTACGACCGGGCTTTGTGGTGGGGCCTTTGTGCGGGCAGCGCCACGGCCTTTACCATGCATCTGGCAGACAGGAAAGCGATTGAAACCTTTGTCGCAAGAGGAGAGTAGGATATGAAAATTACTGATTTGCTCAGGAAAGAGAGTGTCAACCTGGATGGCCATGCCGCCAACAAAAAGGAAGCCCTGAATGCCCTGATTGACCTGATGGTCCGGCAGGGAAACATTACGGATATAGAGACCTACCGGCAATGCGTCTACCACCGGGAGGAAGAGGGCAGTACCGGTGTCGGGGAAGGCGTTGCCATTCCGCACGCCAAGACGGCCGCCGTGTCAAGACCGGGGCTGGCCTTTATGCGTGTGGCAGAAGGCGTCGAGTTCGATTCGCTGGACGGGCAGCCGGCCCGGCTGTTCT
>CADBQR010000011.1 GCA_902796945.1 uncultured Acidaminococcus sp. | reverse complement strand
CCTCCCCCACTCTTGATGAGCATATGCAGTTTTGACAATTCATTATACTTGAAAAGTCATTTTAATACAAGGGGAAAAGCAAGGGGGCGAAAAGCCACCGAAAACCGACGATTCTGCAGGACAGACCCATTCCGTTTTCGTGGCAGGGCAAAAAGATTCAGCCTTTCCTGCTGGAAAATTGGCCTGCAGGAAAAAATGGCCAAAATAAGCAGAAAAGAGGCACAGGACAATGCCTGTGCCCCTGCCCTGGGCCTTTAATAATGAATGACATCCGTCGTTTGTTCTGCCTTGATCTTAGCAATGATGGGCTTTGCCGCGTCACTCTGCAAAAAAGCCAGTGTTGTGGCCGGGACCATACGGCGGACCGTATCCCAGTCATCATCATGGAGAGCCCGCCGGACCGTGGAGGCACTGACAACTTCCCCTTTTTCCGTTGTATTGCGCGAAATGATCCGACATCCGATACCGGCCTCCGGCAGTTTTTGGGACATGATTTCATTATACCGCCGTGTTACCGTACTGGTGGGTTCCTCCCCGACATAACGGACGGTAATACCCAGACGTCTGGCGATCTTGACGAAGATGGTCAGGTCAAGATTCGCATGGCTTTCGATGACAGCCATGCTGTCCTTTTGGAAATAACTGGGAAACGTTGCATTGCTGATGATATAGGGGCCGCTGTCATGATAGATGAGGTTCTTGAAGTCGGCGGTTCCCTCCATAATCAGCTGCTTCCGAACGGAATAAGGAAAGAAGCTGGCATCCTCACTGACCATGAATAAATGGACCCAATCATTTTCGGAAGCGGCTTTTTCCACCAGGAATCGATGTCCCAGGGTAAAGGGGTTGGCGTTCATGACCACTGCCGCTATTTTGTTTCCGGAAACCCTGGTGCTGTCCAGCGCGTCAAGGTACTGATCAAAGCCGTGGGTTTCCTGTTCCATGAAAACGACCTGGTCCTCTACGCGGGCAATCTCATGAAAGCCCATGTCCTGGAAAAATTTTGCAGAAGAACATTTTGTGTAAAGGAAAAGGTGGACATAGCCCCGTTCGTACTCGTACTGGATCAAATGGGATACGATTTCATTCATCAGGCTTTCACCCTGATGTTCTTTACTCACGGCCATGCAGCGCAGCGTATTGCCGAAGCAGCTCCCCGTTGCAATGGCGTTATAGTTTTCGTCGAACATCACACAGGTATAATCCACATGGGGATCCAGGCGGATTCCCTCCTGCCGGAGGAGTTCCTCTACCTGGGCCAGGGTTTTCCTGTCCCCGGGATAAACGGGACTGATCTGATAATCGGACATAAAACAAAGCACCCTTTCTTATTTCATGACAACCAGTTCATACTGGCGTGTTCCCAGGCCGATTTTTTCAGCGTGTTCCAGGGTGGTCTGCCAGTCAATACGAGGGTTGCTGTCCAGAAAGTGGTCATGATGACATTGCCAATCCGGTTTGGACAGGTTGTCAGACAGCTGGCTGTTTTCCAGTGGAGCTGCCTTCAGGCAGGCATCGGCACAGGCCTGGTCAAGCGCAACCGGATCAAACGATGCATACATTCCAATATCAGGGAGTATGGGAGCATCATTTTCCCCATGACAATCACAGTTTGGTGAAACATCAACGATCAGGTTGATATAAAAACATGGCCGTCCGTCACAGACCGCCATGGCATATTCTGCCATTTTACGGTCCAGCAGTTCATTGGCGTCCCATTGTACATTACTGATGGCATCAAAAGTACAGGCCCCGATGCAGCGGCCGCACCCCTTACAGAGGTTTTCGTCTATATGGGCCTTATTATTGATATAGCGGATGGCGTCGGAACCACATTCCCTGGCACAGCGGCGGCAGCCGCGGCAGAGGGATTCATCCACAGCCGGTTTGCCGGAGGAATGCTGTTCCATCTTTCCGGCGCGGCTCCCGCAGCCCATGCCAATATTCTTGATCGCGCCACCGAACCCCGTGGCTTCATGTCCCTTGAAATGGGCCAGGCTGATAAAAACGTCCGCATCCATGACAGCCCTTCCAATTTTGGCCGATTTGATATATTCCCCGTTCCGCACGGGCACTTCCACCTCATCGGTCCCGCGCAGGCCATCGCCGATCAGGATCTGGCAGCCGGTCGTAGTCGTGTTATATCCATTCAGCGCCGCACAGTCAAGATGCTCAAGGGCATTTTTCCGGCTTCCGGGATAGAGCGTATTGCAATCGGTCAGAAAAGGCATACCGCCGAATTGCTTTACCAGGTCAGCTACAGCCTTTACATATTGGGGGCGCAGGGAAGCCAGGTTGCCGAGTTCCCCGAAGTGCATCTTGATGGCTGTGAATTTCCCCTCAAAATCAATATTCTTCATACCTGCCAGAAGACAGAGCTTTTGAAGTTTCTGCGGCAGGCTCGTACCAACGGGTACCCGAAAATCCGTCATATAGACTTTTGCTTTTTCCATTTTTTATCCTCTCTTTTTACCAGCATCCTATAAAATAGAGCGGGAATGCAGCTTATAGCCTTACATTCTCGCTCTATTGTATCATAAAAACATCATTTCAGGCCATGGTGGAACCCGGAAAGGACACCCTGTTGACGCCCCCTGGAACCTAAGGACCCGGCCCTTCAAAATAAATGGATCTGGTCCTCGAGGATCACGGGCTGACCGATGATCCTTCCATCGACAAAACGACCGTGGCAATCACTGCCGCCACTGATCAATTTATGGTGTTCGCGGCAGAATTCAACGAGTGCGGCCGTATCCGGTTTATTATGGGCAGTATGGTAGCATTCGAAACCGTCCAACGGCTTTTTGGATACAGCATGAAGGGTTTCCCTTAATCCCGGACCATGGAAGTGGCTGGCTGGATGAGCCAAAAGGGCCACCCCGCCGGCCTGGTGAATGGTAGCAACGGTTTCTTCAATGGTCGGGAAAACAGGAAAATCAAGGCCCCGCTCCTTAACGAAAATACGGGAAAAGAAATCCTTGACATCCCGGCATAACCCCTTGTCCACGAGATAGAAAAGGGCCTTGAAACCGCCCCGGGCAGGATCATATCGATACGCCCGGTACTCTTCGATTGACACAGGCCAGCCTTCCCTGCCCAGCTTTCCAATGGCTTCCTCATCCGTTCGCTCCAATAGTTCCGTATTGTAAGCCAGATGTTCCCGGAAAAGCGGATGGTCAATGTCCATGCCATAGCCAAGGATATGAAAACAGTGCCCTTCATAGGTACTGCAGATTTCCACCCCCGTATAGCAGACAATCCCGGCTTCCCTGGCAGCCTCCCTGGCAGCCGCCACGCTGTCGACGGAATCGTGGTCGGTCACCGCCATGACACCAAGGCCGGCTTTTTTAGCAGCGTCCACGGCCTGCCGGGGTGTCCAGCTTCCGTCGGAAGCAATGGTATGGATATGTAAATCAACGCGTCTGTTCATCAATATAGCTTCCTTAATGGTGATATTTTTCCTTGCGCATGATCTTAAAGGCCCGGTAGATCTGCTCCAGGAGCAGAACGCGGATCATCTGATGGGTGAAGGTCAGGGGTGAAAAGGACCAGCGGAAATCAGCACGCCGGCGCAATGCATCGGTATAGCCAAAGGGACCGCCGATTACAAAGGTCAGGTGACTGACACCTTCGACCATCAGGGCTTCCATTTTCTCTGCCAGCGCAGGAGAGGAAATTTCCTTTCCCTTCAGATCCAGCAAAATTACATAGGAGTGCGCCGGAATCAGCTTCATGAGCCGTTCTGTCTCCCGTTCCAGGATTACCCGTTCTTCCGCTGCCGAAACCCGATCCGGCATCTTTTCTTCATTGACGGACAGGATTTCCAGCTGGCAGTAAGCACCCAGCCGTTTGCGGAATTCAGCTTCACCGGCCCGCAGGTATTCCTCCTTGAGACGGCCTACACAGGCCAGGGTAATCCTGATCACTGTGCGCTCCGGGGAATCTCGGTCAAGGTAACCATCTTATCAATCTGGTCGTCACCGCGCAGAATGGTAACCGGCACAGTATCGCCCACCTTGCACTGATTCAGGCCTTCCCGCAGATCGGCTACGGATTTAACAGCTTTCCCATTAAATTTGAGAATAATGTCGTTAGGTCTGATACCGCCCCGGTAGGCAGGACCATCTTGAACAAGCTTTGCAACAAAGAGGCCGCCCCGAAGATCAAGTCCGATACCAAACCGCCTGGCCGTATCTGCATCGATAAGGCTCGCCCCGAGAAAGGGACGGGCAATACGCCCGTTTTTCGCCAATTCATCCAGGATTGGTTTCGCTTCATTGATGGGAATGGCAAACCCGATACCTTCTACCCCGCTGGCTGCAATTTTCGCACTGTTGATGCCAATGACCTGTCCATCTGCGTTTACCAGGGCCCCTCCGGAGTTGCCGGGGTTGATGGCAGCGTCAGTCTGGATCAATTTAAAACGGCGCTCGCCCACTTCCACGGAACGGTTCAGGGCACTGATTACGCCGGCCGTTACAGACCCGCGAAATTCCATACCCAGCGGATTTCCGATGGCAATCGCCGGCTCACCAACCATCAGGCTGTCAGAATCGCCAAACTCAGCAACCGGCAGGTCCCCATTGGCCTCAATTTTAACAACAGCCAAATCAGTTGTCGGGTCCGTTCCCAACACCTTGCCTGTATAGGTACTGCCATCAGGCAAGCTGACAACCAGTTCCTGGGCCCCTTCTACGACATGATTGTTCGTCGCAATGAGGCCATCCTTACTATAAATCACGCCGGAGCCAGATCCCCGTTCCACCAGTTGGGTACGGTTAAAATAATCCCTTACCAGTGCCTTGTTGGTAATACCAACAACCGTTGGCCCGACTTTTTTGGCCGCCTTGACAATCGGCGTATTCCGGGCCGAACTCATTTTTTTCTCGGCCTCATCCAGCTTTTTTTCCTGTACAGCGGCACTGGAGCTGGAAGCGGCCGGTTCCTTGGCGGGCGCTTTTCCGGCAAGCCCGCAGCCCGCGGTAAAGAAGCTCATTGTAAGGGACATGGCCAGCAGGGCCGTCATTGTTTTCTTTATAAGCGTCTTTTTTACATACATTTTTTTCATGTTCAATACCTCCCACCTGGGATTTTCACCTGCAGAACAAGGGCAATCGAATTCGTTCCCGGAAAGCCCTTATTTGAACGGGCCTGTAAATCCCAGACCCGTGATAAACCGCTTTTATGGGCGGGATGTTGGCGATGAAGCTGAAAAGATCATATGGACAATTTCATCATCGCGGCTTCCCGGAACAATTTTTTGACGGGGCGCCTTCAGCAGGTTTTCCTGTCGGTCAAGTTTTTTCAAGGTTTCTTCGTCATAAGTGGAAAAATCCAGCAGAAAAGCCGTTTGCTTCACGGGGTTCCACAAATATCCAAGCGGGACCAGGGTCACTGCTTTTTCTGCGTCCTTGCGATGCAGGGCTACGAACTGCCAAAGCACGGCCACCTTCTGTCCACCCTGATCGGTTACCTTATAATGGGCCGTATCCACTGCATAGAACAGCAGGGTCGGATTGCCTACGGCAACCTTTTTTTCATCTTTTGCCTGCCGCATGCTTCGCATGACAAGATTCAAATCGTCCTGCCCGACCATTTTGCCGAAGACGGTATTCAGCAGTTTCATTTTGTCCGTCACGGGCGGTAACTGCACATCCTGGTACAACGAGGCATCCCTTACGATACGCTCGCCGTCCTTGATGGAAACCCCGTAACGGAGGGTGTTCTCATGCAGCACACGGAACTCTTCCGTCATCTTCTGCTCACTGGCAGCCATGGAGCCTTCAGCCCTGACAGCGGGAGCCAAAAAAGGCGAAACTGCCAGAACGGCAGCCAAGACTGCTGCCATCAATCCTTTTTCCATCCTTCCCCAGCTCCTTCCTGTACTCATCATGCCCGATTGCTGATTACCTGACGCTGGGAAGCAACATAGATTGCCATGCCGTCCATCCTGCCAGAAGCTTCCAGCTCCTGGCATACCGTTTTCCGGGCAGTACCAGGGGTATTGTTGGTTTCGCTCAAATGGGCCAGGAATACTTCTCGGGGCGGAAGGGAAACCTTATTCAACAGAAGGCCGGCCGTCCGGTTGGAAAGGTGTCCTTTTTGCCCGAGGATCCGCTGTTTCAGGTACATCGGATAAGGACCCTGCCGCAGCATTTCCTCGTCATGGTTGGCTTCCAGGATCAGGACCGCTGCACCATCCACCGCCTGCTCACAAGCCTTGGTCACGTACCCGCAATCCGTCAGGTAAGTGCATTTTTCATCGCCGAAATAAATCTTATACCCCACGGGATCGACAGCGTCATGGGGAATCTTGAAGGATTCGATGCGCAAGCTGCCAAGGGTGCAGCCCCGGGGGATAACCCTCATCTGCTCCCGCGTCAGGTATCTGCGTAAGGGCAGCTGGGTCCAGGTCCGTTCATTGGCAAATATGGGAACCTGGTCATACTTTTTGGCAAATACTTCCAGTCCACTTATATGATCCCTGTGTTCGTGAGTCAGGAAGATGCCACTCAGGTTTTCCGGTTCCACACCGCAGGCCTCGATTCGTTGAACCAGCTGACGGCAGGAAATACCGGCATCAATCAGGATGGCGGTTGCACCAACCCTGATCAGGGAAGCATTTCCCTTGCTGCCGCTGGCAAGCACATCTACTTCAAAATTAGTTCGCATACTAACACCTATTTATGAAAATTCCATGAAACTTATTTTAACGTTTTTTGAAATCCCGGCAAAAAATAATTTTTTCAGGAAGCATTGAAACAATTACATCATTCATTATAGCAAAAAAGAGAATAAGTGGAAAAGGAACGGTCCTTCCAGGTTGATTCCCATTCCCCCAATTCCATGAAGACGGAATCGATTTCAACAAATCTAATGAAGGCCAGATGCCACGGTTGCATTTTTCCGGAAATTCCATCCTACAAAAAAAGGCTATCGCCGGGCGACAGTCTTTTGAGGCGGATAAGGGGCCAAAGAAATTGCGAAATGAGCAGGACTTCCCTGACAAATCGGTTCAGGCAGGGTGACAGACCGAACGTTTGGAATTTTATCCCAACCACGGCGTCAGCTGCTGACACCATCTGAAAGGGACTGCCACAAAAGCAGCAGTCCCTCCCTTTTCCTGACTATGAAATTGATAAGCAGCTTTTAAGGTCCTTCCAACGTACGAACCTCATGCTTTCCGTCCTTCCACAGCCCTTCCCATGAAATCAGCGGATATCCTTACGGCAGTCCGGGCAGATTCCATAGAAATAGAACTGGTGGCCGCTGACCTTGAATCCGGTTTCATTGGCGACCATATTTTCAACAGCCTTGGCATCCAGATGGGAAACATCGCAGACTTTTCCGCATTTCGTACATTTGATATGCGGATGTTCACTGGTCTTTGCATCATAACGGAAACTGTCTTCGCCAGTGTTCAGGACCTGAATGACATGGAGCTTGCTAAAGATTTCAACAGATTTATAGACCGTTGCAAAGCTCATGGTCGGATATTGTTCCTTTACCTTTTCATAGATCATTTCAGCGGTCGGATGCTCTGTAGTATGAGCCAGCATGTCATAAACAGCCAAACGTTGAGGGGTTACCTTGCAGCCATTATCACGAAGGATCTTGGCCAATTCAGAAGCAGTATACATCTGATTATCTCCTAATTTTCCCGATTGTTCTTTTTTTCAAGCCTATTTAAAGGCTCTTTTGTACAGGACCTATAAAATTAATAACAATTATTTGACTATATTTTACATATTAAAAATAAATTAGTCAACAATTTTATCATCTTTCTAGCGAATTTATTTAACTTTTTATAATAACGATAATAATTATTACATTTTACTTTTTGCTTATATCGTTCTTTTCTTTAAATTAGTGATTTCCTTAAAAATAAATAATGCGGCTATCAGTGTGGTAAGAAAGTCAGCCAGCAGCCCCGCATAAAGAATTCCATAAAGGCCGAAAAAGAGCGGCATCACCAGCGTCAAAGGAACAATCAGGAAAAACTGCCGCAGCATCGATAACAAGGAAGCTTTGACAGCCTGCCCCGTTGCCTGGAAATAACTGGTTGAAATAATCTGGAATCCGGCAAGAAAAACGCCGCCCATAAAGATTCTCATCGCATCTGCCGCGAAGTCGAGAAACATCGGTGCATCGGAACTCCCAAAGAAATGCAGCAGCTGATATGGAAAAAATTCACAAGCAATCCAGCCTAGGGTGGTTACCAGAAGGGCATACCGCACTGCCAGCACATAGGTATCATAGACCCGGTCGTACCGGCGGGCACCGGTGTTGAATCCGATGATAGGACCGGCTCCGATACCGATGCCGATTGATATGGAAATAAAAATCATATTGACCTTCATGACGATTCCCATTGCACCAATGGCAGCGTCCCCGCCGACAGTGCTGAGATTTCCATAATAAAGCAGGGAATTGTTCATGATGATCTGCATCACCGTGCCACTGACCTGGACAAGACAGCTGGAAGCCCCGATAGCAAGACTTTTCTTCAACAGGTCCAGTCGGGGATGGAGCAGGGAGCTCCGATGGAACTTCAATTTGCTGTGCCGAAGGAAATAGCGCAGAAGAATCAGGGTTGAAACGACCTGCCCCACTACCGTGGCAATACCGGCACCAAGAACGCCCCAGCCAAAAAGAAAAATCATGGTCGGATCCAGGAGACAGTTCAATAAAACACCAGTGAGAAGCGCCTTCATGGCCAATTTGGGAGCACCATCGGTACGTGCCATGTTGGACCAGCCAATCATCAGCATCGTAACGGGCATCCCTATGATGTAAACACCGCCCAGATCCTTGCAATATTGCATGGTAGCCTCCGTAGCGCCAAAAAGCCGCAGCATCGGTTCCAGAAAGAAAATCCCCAGGCACAGGAGGACAAGACCGATCGCTGCCCCCGCGGCGGTCTGTGTATTCAGCACCTCCTCCGCCGCTTGCTGCTTTCCCTGTCCCAGTAAAATGGCCGCAAATGCGGATGCCCCGATTCCAATGAGGCCGCTTACGGCGATTCCAATGGTTACAATTGGAAAAGTTACCGTTGCAGCTGTAATCCCCTGATAACCAACGGCGTTGCCGATAAAGATCTGGTCCACCACGTTATAAAGCGCGTTGGCCACCATGGCAATGATTGCCGGCCAGGCAAAGGAAGTCAGCAATTTAGGAATTGGCGCACTGCCCAATATATTTTTCTCGATGGTTTCACTCATGGAATACTCCTTTTCATCTATAAGCTCCCGAAAGGATTTGCATTTCTATCGGTTTCGGGAAAACAGGTCCGGGGCCGTCATGCCCAAAAGAAAACGGGCCGGCAGTCCTTCCGCGATTGGGCTTTTCAGGGAGAAAAGTCCACACGCGGAACGTCCTGTCAGTCCGTTCAAATAGATTTCGTATGGGTTCCTGCTCTCCACGCAGAAACAGATTCAGTTAATCCCGGATTTCCACGACCATGCCCACACGGGCCACCTGGTGCAACTCTTCCAGGTTCCGGTTATCCAGGCGAATGCAGCCTTCGGACGCGTCCGTTCCAAGACTGGAAGGATCATGGGTGCCATGGATTCCAATGCCATCCCAGGCACCGCCGCTCAGTGCCTCCGTGTCAAGGCTGATAAACCAGGGGCCGTAAGCACCTTCTATCACACCCCTGCCATCGCCAAAATCATGGGTCCAATAGGAAGCATCATCGATTTCATCAACGACAAAGGTCCCCACAGGAGTCATATTGTCACCTCTCCGCTCTTTTTGCCCGAGGCCGCCCTTTCCAACAGCACACTTCCAGGAGCGGACCACCGTTTCTCCATCCAGGAGTTCAAAGCGATGCTCGCTTTTATCGATTCGGATGCGATACGATTTTGTTCTGTCCAGTGCCGCAGGCTTTTCTGTTTTTTTCACTGCACGCTCCGGCGTATCTGCGCCATGGGGGTGTTCAATCGTGACCCCCGTGTCGGAAGAAGCGCCAATCAGGATGGAATCATTTTTCGCCCGCTGCACCAGATCCGCTCGCAGGGATGGCTGCCGGCTCTTTTTGGCTGCTACTTCCGGCATATGATACCCAATGGTAAACCCGCCAACCACAAGCAGCAGTGCACCCATTCCGACAGCCAGCCATTTTTTCCCAGGCTGGCCGGCATCATTTTGTTTTGTATGTTCCTTCATTCCCATTCCTCTTTTGCTTCATTATTTCTGATAAAAGACAGGGCTTTACGGCACAGGTCCTCGGGTATGTATGTCACGGGAACCCCATCCCCTTTCAGGACCCAGCCTGCAGAATGCCTCACCGGGATCCCTGACTCCCGGGCTGCAGACCTATTAACGGCCGGCCATCGGGTCACCGTATCCCCAGTCCTTCCAGGATGGTCAGGATGGCATAGGTTATACCGCCGGCAATCATTGGCCCGACAGCAACCCCTTTAAAGAAAATCACTCCAATGACCGTTCCTACCATCAGCATGATTGTAATCTGAGGTGTTTTTCCAATAAGGGTAATGCCCCAACGGCCGAAAATAGCGACCATCAGTCCGATAAGGACGGCCAGGAGGCCCAGCCCTCCGGTAAAACTGTTCCGGATTTCATTGAGCCCGACTTTTCCCTGAATCAGCGGAACCAGCAGGGCCACCGTCAAAAGAATAACACCCCAGCCGGCTCCATGCTGCCCTACATAATCCACGGCTTCCTGCGGAAGCAGCCATTTCAGAAGGAGCAGGATAACACAGGTATAGACCATGCTCATACTGTGTCCGACCAGACTGATGATAAGAAGTGCCAAAACAATGCCAACGCCTTCCAAAGCTCCACCTCCAGTAAAAATGATCAGATTTTATCCGGCAGCCAGCCAAAATGCCGGCAAGCATTCAGGACTCCGCCTTTGTCCACATCGTCCGTGATGTAATCAGCCCGTTCCTTGATGATTGGACGGGCATTACCCATGGCAATGGCGAAAAAAGGCTTTCGAAACATGGTGATGTCGTTCAGGCCATCCCCGAACACAACCGCATCGCCAGGATCGGCCCCAAGAAGTGCCATCATTTTTTCGATTCCCCGCCCCTTGTCCACAGGTTCGACAAGGTAGGTATCATCAATATAGGGCAAGTGGGGCAGCCCCTGGCGGGAGGCTGGTTCCAGGCCTTTCTTTTCCCGTGCATACGTCACCTTGTACACCTTCGTAAGCCCATCGATATCGACGGGACCCACTTTGGTGACCATATAGTTTCTGGGATCTTCCCTGGGATAATCGTCGTAAGGAGTATAGCGATCAAAGGAGTTATCAATGACAACCGCCCATGGCTGATGCCGCCCTGACAGATCGTGGAGCAGTCTTTTTACCGGTGCCAGAGGGAGTCCTTCCATCATCAGGATACGGCCGTCAACAGTAAGACTGGCACCTCCGTCGGCTACCAGCGAATGGATCCCGTGCTCGCGGGCAAAGGCAGCCGCGTCGCACTGCAGTCTGCCCGTTGCAAGCGCCACAAAATGACCGGCCCGCTGCAGGGCGTCAAGGCAATACTGGGTATCCGGCGGAACCGTTTTGGAAATGCCCACACCCAGGGTCTGATCGATATCAAAGAAAAAATATTTTTTTCGCATGAATGACACCTTATATCCAGAAATCAGAGTGAATCACGACTGATTTACTATTATATCATCATTCATAGGCTTATGTAAGAGGTCCGCCTGCTGCTGATTTTTAATGACCGTTCAGCAGATCATGATGTTTTCCTTTTTAGAGGCTCCCTGCCCTTACTTTCCCGGCCCTTTTGGCAGTACGGGCCAGAGCAGGCCCGTCCGAAAGAGATTACCGTCACCTGGCCCTTTAGGACAGCAAAACGTTCATGGTCCTGACGATATCTACCTATTTTTCTCATAACCTATTTCACTTTTCTTCAAGTAATAGTAAAATAAATTAAGTTTACTTTACGAAGGGAGGTCAATCCCATGATTTTTCCCTGGAACGCCAAAGAAAGGCGGCATCGAAAAACACCCCCAAAAAATGCAACGACTAAAGTCATTGCCCTGTTCCTGATTGCATTGCTGACAGGCGGCCTTTTCGTCTACCACCGCTACGTTTCCCGCTATGAAGAAGAAAAAGCAAGGCTGGAGCAGGAATTAAAACTGAATCAGGCCAATACGAACCGGGCCCGCCTGAAATACGAACGGGAGCAAAAAGCAAAGCAGCAGGAACGTCGTTTCCAGGCCCCTGGCAGCCAAAAAGGAAAGGGACTCCCTCCCGGATCGATTCCAAACACTCCGAATCGCCCGGTTCCCCCCGGCGGCCCCATGCCTGGCCAGGGCAGTCAGCAGGTAATCCCTCCCACAATCATTCAGCCCGGCAAACCGCGCTGATTCGTAAATACAAAAACCATTCCATCCTATAATGAGGTGCTCCAATGACAGACAACAATAATAATCCAATGGATTCCTTTGCAACCCGGATTGGGTTCATCCTGGTTTCCGCCGGCTGTGCCATCGGCATCGGAAATGTATGGAAGTTTCCATACCTGTGCGGCCAGTTCGGAGGTGCCGCCTTTATCCTGATTTATCTGCTCTTCCTGCTCATCATGGGAATCCCGGTCATGGTCTGTGAATTTGCCATTGGCCGCGGAAGCCGCCGCAGCGCAGCCAAAAGTTTCGATGTACTGGAACCAAAAGGCACAAGATGGCATGTCTTTAAATGGATCAGTATCATCGGCTGCTATATGCTCATGATGTACTATACGACCGTTACAGGCTGGATGCTGTATTACTGCTATCTTCATTTTATCGGCACTTTTGTCGGGGCTTCCGTCCCGGCCATCAAGGCGGTTTTCGGCACGATGCTGGGCAGCGCATCCACGATGGGATTTTGGATGATCCTGGCCTGTGCCATCGGATTCGTGGTTTGCTTCTTCGGCATCCAAAACGGTGTGGAACGCATCACGAAGGGAATGATGGTAGCCTTACTGCTCCTCATGATTATCCTTGCTGTTCACTCTGTCTTCCTGGAAGGCGCTGAAGAAGGAATCCGTTTTTATCTGGTTCCTGACTTTGACAGGCTCACCAGTATTGGCTGGGGCAATGTCATCTTCGCTGCCATGAGTCAGGCCTTCTTCACCCTGTCCATCGGGATTGGTGCCATGCTGATCTTCGGCGCCTATCTGCCCCGCGGGCGCAGCCTTTTTGGGGAAGCCGCTACCATTACGGCGCTGGATACCTTTGTAGCCCTTATGGCTGGCTTTATCATCATTCCAGCCTGCTTTGCCTATGGCATCAAACCGGATGCAGGCCCCAGCTTGATCTTCCTGACCATTCCGAACCTTTTTGTAAAAATGCCCGGTGGGCAGATCTGGGGAATGCTGTTCTTTGTCTTTCTTTCCTTTGCCGCCCTGTCAACGGTCATTGCCGTTTTTGAAAACATCATTGCCTTTGGCATGAATCTTTATGGCTGGAACCGCCGGAAGAGTGTCCTGATCAATATTGTCCTGATCATCGCGCTCAGCCTTCCCTGTGTATTCGGGTTCAATATCTGGTCCTCCTTCCAGCCCCTGGGCCCTGGATCGGGAGTACTCGATCTGGAGGACTTCATCGTTTCCAATAATCTGCTTCCTCTGGGAAGCCTGGTTTTTGTATTGTTCTGCACCAAGAAAAATGGCTGGGGCTGGCCCAACTTCCTCGCAGAAGCAAATGATGGAACCGGCACCAACGTTCCAAGCCGCATCAAGAACTATCTGATGTATGTCCTTCCCCTCTTCATTCTGACGATTTATTTGAAGGGGTATTATGACATGTTCAGTAAACAAGGAACCACGGTGCTGATAAAATGGTTCCTGGCAGCAGCCTGTTTCCTGGCCTTTATCCTCTATGGCTCAACGGGAACTCCGTCCGGTAAGGATAAATAACAGAAAAAGAGGCACCGTTAAAAAAGGGCCGCTGTACCGTAACCGGTACAGCGGCCCTTTTGGTGCCAGAAAAATCATTCGGCCGTCAGAAGCAAACGCGGGAAAAAAGCGCTTCTATAAAATCAGCTTCTTTTCAGTGCTTCCCAGGAAATATCCGGATGGTGATACTGGTCTTCCTTGAGGATATGACGATTCCTTACCAGGGTAGCCTGGACCGGACAGGCGTGGAGGCAGGCAAGGCATTGGGCGCACTTGTTGCCATGAACGGCCTTTCCATTACAAATCTCAATATTGCGGACAGGGCAGAGCGCCTGACACAATCCGCAGCCCGTACAGGCCTGTTCATCAACAGAAAGACGGAACCAGCGGGTACCAATCCATTTGCCCAGCGCCGACTGGAAAAACCGTCCCATCACGGACGCCTGTAAGGCTTCCCGATCGATCTGCCGTATCCGGATGGCTGCAGCAGCCGCCGCTGTCATGGACGCTTCCCGGTCCAACGCCTGCAACGCGTAGTGGATATGGCTCCGCACAGCCGGCGTACTGTTTGCCACCATCGGAAAACGCTTGCCAAAGGAGAGCTGGCAGCCCTGCCGGGCCAGCAGTTCATCCAGGCTTTTGAGGGATGACCCGACGGTCGAACCGCAGGTGGCAATGGCAAAACAGTAAGCCTCCCTGGAAAAACGATGGGCCAGCACAAAGGTCCGAACGGGATCCGGCAGCTCCCCAAAATAGACGGGAAATACAAAGCCAATAAGACGGTCCTCGTATTCAGCCGGCAAACGGGTTGCGGAAAGGTCCTGAACCGGCTCGTTCAAGGCAAGGCCCAGGGCCCTGGCCACATGGCAGGAATTCCCGGTTCCGGAAAAATAAAAAATCATGGTACTTCATCCTCTTTTCCAATCCCCTGTCAGGGGAAAACAGAGTCCCTTCCGGGTTCCGCCCCATCCAGGATCAGCCTTTTTCCAAGGACCGGCGAATTCGAAGAGGCCGCCCTTTTTCATTGATGGAAACATAAACAAACAGGGCATCCGCGGCCTTGATCAGGGGTTCTTCCTCCCTTTCCGGCTCCAGAAAGACACTCACTTCCACATCCATGGAAGAATGCCCTACCCGAACAACCCGTCCTTCCAATTGAAGGACACTGCCATAATGGATGGGCACATAGAAGTTCATGTTCCGTACAGCCGCCGTCGTCACCCGGGTCCAGACAAAACGGTGCGCAGTGATACCAGCCACTTCGTCCATCCACCCCATCAGGGTCCCTCCAAAAAGATTCCCTGCGGAGTTTGCCATGGAAAGCATGACGGAGCGTGTCATAACGGTAACAGAAGGGTTCATATGGTTTACCCTTCCAATTGGTCAAGCAATGCTAAAAAGGCTTCGGCAATGACCTCATAGCCTTCCTCGTTAGGATGGATTCCGTCGACCAGCAGCGATTTGCCACGTGCCTTTTCAGCTGAGGAAATAACGGATTCCAGATCAAGGACGGGAAGCTGCCGTCTTGCCGCTTCCTCATCCAGCCAGGCCCGATATGCTTTCATTGCCCGGTCGTGCTGATCAAATTCACTGGGAACCTGCCAGCCCGATTCGGTGCTTTCCTTTCTGGCCAGATCCGGTTTGCCAAGGATAATCAAAGGAATTCCGGCCTCCTGAGCCTGATCCAGGGTGACGGTGATGTTCTCATAGATCTTTTCCAACGGCTCGTCCAGGAGAATATCATTGGTTCCGCAAAGAATGAAGACACCATCCGGATGTTCCTGTACGGCATCAGCCCGGAACATGCCACGCATAAGGACGGTAAGGCGTCCGCCTGCGGCATTATTGACAGCCGCAAAGCCTCTTTTTTCGGCGGCAATGGCAGGCCAGGTCTTCTTTAAGGTAACGTTGGGACAGCTTACAAGGCTGTCACCAAGGAATACGATTTTCATTTTTTCTTCTCCTTTTGGATGGTAGTAAGGCGCTGACGGATGACCGCATCCACCTTTTCTGTCATGGGAACAAGGATATGATATTTATGTCCCATATGGATCAGGAATCCGGAATACATTTCCAGTTCACCGGCGCGACCGGTGGCAATATCCCTTTCCAGGGCACTGGAAACGGACCGGTCCCATTTTTTGACAATCCGTTCATACTGTACTTCCTGAAGCCGGTTTGGCAAAGGAACGCCCATGGCATCCCCGATGGCACAGGCTTCCTCCAGGAGCTGGCGAATCATGAGATCACTGCCCTCTTCTGCCAGCACCTCACCCAGGGTCGTTCCATAATAGGCAGTAATCAGATTCAAGGCACAGCTGAAGACATACTTTTCCCAGGTTTCCAGGCGAATATCCGCCGTCTGGCTGCAGCGAATCCCCGGATGGGACAGCAGGTCATTGATCACTTCCACCGCGGGAAGATCATCGGAACCAATATAGAAGCGGACTACGCGCCCCTTCTGATGAACGGTATAATCCGGGTCAAGGATGCTGGTGATGTACATGACCGTATCCACAATACGGCCGTTCGGAATCAGCCGCCGCAGCCAGGCCGCATGCTCAGCCCCATTCAGGACCGGAACAAGGATGGTCTGGTCACCGACAACCGGTTTGATATTTTCCAAAGCCTCGGTCAACTGATCGGCCTTGACGCTGACGAAAATTACATCCTGCCTGCCGGCATCAGCCGTATTTTCGATGACAGGCAAATGAAGGATCTGGTCTCCCAGGCTTTCGCTGTACAGCCTCAATCCATTCTTTTCCAGGACCTCACGGTGATTCCCGCGTGCCACCAGAGTTACTTCCTTCGGATAATATTTTCCCAGATAGCCGGCCAGATACCCCCCGACACCGCCGACTCCAATGACCATGATTTTCATTATTGTTTCACCTCTGCTGTGATAATCAGTGAATCCGAGGAGAAACCGGGGTTTCCCTCAGGCATTTTTATTACTGAAATCAACGCCCTGGTTCAATGCATGCAGGGCATTGATGACGACCTGGCTCATCAGGACGGAACCAACAACCAGGCTCTTTTCATCAGGGCAGCACTGGGCACTGTGAAGCCCGTGGACCGGTTTTCCCGGAGTTCCGACGCCAAGCCATAAGAAAGCACCTGGAATCTTCTGAAGGTAGAAGCCGAAGTCCTCTGCGGTCAGATCCGGATTGACGTGAGGCATGAGGGCCTCCGTTCCCAGCACGTCCCTGGCGGTATCTGCCACCAGACGGGCCGCAACCGGCCAGTTCATGACAACCGGATAACCGTAGTAATAATCGAAGGTATAATCAATTCCCGCCGACAATTTAAGCCCTTCCAGGATGCCCTTCAAAAGCTGCGGGATCCGGCTGCGTGTTTCTTCGTTCAGGGTACGAATGGTTCCTTCCATGACACAGGAATCGGGAACGACATTATACCGGGAACCGCCCTTGATGGTCCCGATATTGATGGTTGCCGTATCCAGGGGATCGACGCGGCGGGCTATGATATGGCTGACCTGCTGCATAAAATCAGCAGCCGCCATGATTGCATCAATTCCTTCCTGCGGATGCCCGGCATGGGAGGTACGCCCGGTTATTTCAACGCGGATCCGGTCAGATCCGGCCATCATGGCACCCGGTTTGATGCCCAGGGTACCGACCTTGTATGAAGGCCAGGCATGAAGCCCAAAAATGCCCTTTACATCGTCCAGGAAGCCATCCTTCATCATAAAACGTGCGCCCCCATTCGGAGAAAGTTCCTCCGATGGCTGAAAAAGGATCCGGACCCGCCCTTCAATTTCATCCTTCCGGCGAAGCAGGCGCAGGATGGTCTCCAGGAGCACGGTCATATGGATATCATGGCAGCAGGCATGCATAACGCCTTCGTTTTCTGAAGCAAAAGGCAGCCCTGTAGCTTCCTTGACCGACAGTGCATCGATATCGGCCCTCAGTGCCACCATGGGTCCCGGCTTCCCGCCGACGATTGTGGCAGCTACTCCATAATGACCATTTCCCCGGACCGGATCCAGGCCCAGGTCTGAAAGAATGGAAAAAATCTTATCAGAAGTATTTTTTTCCTTCAGGCTGACTTCCGGATGCGCATGGAACCAGCGGCGCCATTCCACGCATTTCTGCTGTAATTCTTCTTCTGTCATCGCCAATACATCCATCATATAACCCCCTCTTCAATTCGAAAAATTCCTATGAATCCGGGAATTTTTGACGGTGATTCCGGAAAACCAGCGACTTCTTCGGCAAAGATCCCTCGAAAACCACATCCGTTCCCTTCCCACCTGGAAAAGCAGCACTTCCCACTGGGGCCAGTGCCCTTCCTCCGGAAAAGGAACCAGCCGGGTTTCGGAACCCGAGTCGTTGGCAATCACCGATACCAGGAACCACATTGAATGATATACCCGTATTGTACCATGTTAAGGTGGCATTGCAACAAAAAACACCGTCGAAATCCCAATCTTCCGATTGAAACCCCGACGGTGAAAGAACAGGCCCAGGCTTCCCGTTCCCTTTTCCACTCATGCATATTCCGCTCCATCCCAAAGCACAACGCGCCCTTCCTGAAGGGATTTTGGGACATTGATGATGCGTTGGTTGCGGCTTCCCTTGAAACGGAGATTCAGGTCCTTTTCTGCCAGGACGAATTCCCCATCCACAAGGATATCCAGATAGCCCAGCATCTCCCTGGTAATATCCGGACTTCCCAGTTTTCCGGCCAACATATCCTGATCAAAAAGGTAACCGCTGTAGCACCAGATTGTCTTGTGGGGATAGCGTTCCCGGATATGGCGCAGCAGACTGACAAGAACTTCCTGGTTGGCCGGCTCAAAGGGTTCCCCGCCCAAGAGGGAAAAACCACGGATATATCCTGGTTCCAGGGCTTCCATGATTTCCTTTACCGCAGTCTGGTCAAAGGGCCTTCCATAGGCAAAGTCCCAGGTTTCCTGGTTAAAACAGCCCTTGCAATGATGGGTGCAGCCGCTGACATACAGGGAAACCCGCACCCCTGGCCCGTTCGCAACATCTGTTTTTTTAATGGCCGCGTAATTCACGAAAAAGCCTCCCTTACAGGTGAAGCACCCTGGATTTGATTTCCTTCGTCTTCCCGACGTTCCAGAAATTTTCACCCAGATAGCCACAGGTACGGCGAACGACATTCATCTTACGCTGATCCTTGTTGTGGCATTGCGGGCATTCCCATTCCAGGTTGTCATTGATCTTGATTTCCCCGTCAAACCCGCATACCTGACAATAGTCGGATTTGGTATTGAATTCCGCGTATTGGATATTGTCGTAGATGAAGCGCACCAGGTCTTCAATAGCAGTTGGGTTCTTCTTCATATTCGGGATTTCTACATAAGAGATGCAGCCGCCGGTTGAAATAGGCTGGAACTGGTTTTCAAACTTAAATTTGCTGAACGCGTCAATGGGTTCACGGACATCGACATGGTAGGAATTGGTATAGTACCCCTTGTCCGTAATATCCTTGATCGTACCAAAACGTTCCTTGTCAATGCGGGCAAAACGATAGCACAGGGATTCGGCTGGCGTTCCGTAAAGGGAAAAGCCCAGGCCGGTTTCGGCACGCCATTTCTTGCAGGCCCCATTCAGGTGCTTCATGACGCGCATGGCAAATTCCTCCCCTTCCGGCGCGGTATGGCTGCATCCCTTCATGGCAACCGTGCATTCATACAGGCCAATATATCCCAGGGAAAGGGTAGAATAGCCATTTTCCAGTAATTTATCGATGGTTTCACCCTTTTTCAGGCGGGCAATGGCACCGTTCTGCCAATGGATCGGACTGACATCGCTCCGGATCCCTTTCAGGGCATTATGGCGAACCATGAGGGCCTCGCGACAAAGCTCCAGACGTTCATCCAGGAGTTTCCAGAACTTGTCTTCATCCCCTTTGGCAAGGATTCCAATCTGCGGAAGGTTGATGGAAACAACACCCTGATTGAACCGACCTTCAAATTTATAGTTTCCGTTCGCATCCTTCCAGGGAATCAGGAAGGAGCGGCAGCCCATCGGGGAGAATACATTTCCTTCGTAATTTTCACGCATTTTCTTGGCCGAAATGTAGTCCGGGTACATCCTCTTGATGGAGCAGCGTACCGCCAGTTTCGTAAGGTAGTCATATTTGCCGCCCTTGAGGCAGTTGTTTTCATCAAGGACATATACGAGCTTCGGGAACGCCGGCGTAACGTATACACCTACATCGTTCTTGATTCCTTCCAAGCGCTGCCTCAGGATTTCCTCAATAATCTGGGCATTTTCTTCGATATACTCATCGTTCGGGTCCAGGTGAAGGAATAACGTAACGAAAGGCGACTGCCCATTGGTGGTCATCAGGGTATTGATCTGGTATTGGATCGTCTGGACGCCGCTCGACAGTTCTTCCTTCATGCGGGAGTCCAGAATGGCCTCCAATTCGGTTTCATCCAGCTTCCCCTGCGTGGTTTCCATAAGGCGTTTCCTGAATTTATCCCGGCTGCGGCGAAGGTATTTGCCCAGATGGGAGATATCAACGGACTGGCCACCATACTGAGCCGAAGCAACGGAAGCAATGATCTGGGTCATGACCGTGCAGGCGACCTGGAAGCTCTTCGGGCTTTCAATCAGCTTGCCATGCATCACCGTTCCATGGTCCAGCATATCACCGATATTGATCAGGCAGCAGTTGAACATGGGCTGGATAAAATAATCAGCATCATGGAAATGCAGGACGCCCTCATCATGGGCACGGGAAATCTTTTCCGGCAGAATGACACGGCGCGTCAGGTCCCGGGAAACCTCACCTGCAATCAGGTCGCGCTGGGTAGAGACCATGACCGCATTTTTATTGGAATTTTCTTCCATGACATCCTTATTTTTGTTGCTGATCAAGGACAGAATGGACTCATCCGTCGTATTGGCCTTGCGGACCAGGGCACGGTTATACCGATAGATGATATACGCTTTGGCCAATTCATAATGGCCGCGCTTCATGATCTGCTTTTCCACCATATCCTGGATATCTTCTACCAGCAGCCGTTTGCGGTTCTTGTGCTCCACAAAGGAAGCAATTTCCTCAATCGCGTCCTGCGGCAGCTGTTCTTTCTCCTCCACGGCCTTGTTGGCCTTCTGGATGGCGACAACAATCTTGGACCGGTCAAAGGAAACCGTGGAGCCATCCCGCTTGATTACCTGCATTCCCATGCCAATTCCCTCCTGTATTAGCATCCTTATCGGCAGATGGGGCATTTCAGGATTGTATCCGATAAGGTCTTATAAAACAAAGTAATGCAGTTTCCGGAAAGAAACTGCATTACTAGGATACACCAAAGGACGAAATCTGGCAACTATATATTGTGTTTCACGAACATTTTAAACATAATAAACACAATAGGTAGTTTGCGCATAGGTTATGGACAAGGATTACGTTTTTATTACGGTTCTTTATATAAGCAGAATGAAATTTCCCGGATTGGAGGGAAAAGAAAACGGATACCGCCGGGGCGGATTCCATAAAATGGAACATCTTCGTTGTTTACACTTTTTGGCGCACACTTTTCCGTGTCCCGCGGACCCATCAATTTGACTGAGGATTCAGGGTGAAAATAAAGCAAAATTTTTGAGGGCTCCATCGAGGAAAAGAGAACGCCGGTCTTCCTTTTTACGACGCCTTGGCCCCAAAAACGGCAGTCCCGCAGAAAAGGCATCTTTTCCTTTCCGGTTTCCATGAACATTCGGAAAAAGCAGTACCTTCTTGACGCCGGTTCCGGAACCGGCAGCCTGCGTTGGCAAGTTTTCCCACAGGGAAAGATATTCAGGCAGCGCATTTTCGCAGCTCCGGTATAGGGAGTCCAGTTTCACAGTCCCACGCCGTTTGTTCCAAAAGACTTCCGGCGGCTTCAGGAATTCCCGATTTCGGCATTCAGCCGTGTCTTGAATTCCTCCTTCATGGCGGATACCTCCTCGGGATGGTAAATCAGTTCTACACAGGTATCGGCCAGGATCTTAGCTCCAAAGCGAACCGCTTCATGGGCCTTCCCGGATTTACCGGCAGCAATGAATTCCTGGGAATGGGAGGAGGTTCCATCAGGAACAAAAGCCACCCGGATACAGGAACCCGGAACCCGATGCATCACATTGGCAAAATCGGTCGAACCGGTCCTTTCCCTTGGCTCCTGACAATTGGGAGCGCCCAGGGCACGGGCGTGCTTCATCAGGATCAGGTTCAGTGTCAGGTTCGGAATCTTATTATCCAGGATCTTGGAAACCTCGAAATCCGCCCTGGTATCGGTCATAAGTTCGGCCCCGCGGACAATGTTTTCCACTCGTTTCAGAACGGTCTTGACCGTACCCACCGTATCCGCCCGGACATACAGGTCTGTGCAGGTATAGCTGGGAACAACATTGGCCTTGGTTCCGCCCGCATCAAGGATATTGTAGTGGATTTTTACATCTGAAGGAACATGTTCCCTCAGGCACTCCAGGGCATGGAAAGCCAGCATAGTGGCATCAAGGGAACTCCGCCCGGCTTCCGGCTTCAGTGCTGCGTGGGCGGCTTTACCATGAAAAGCCAGTTTTACGTCAGCACAGGCAAGGCATTTGATATCGGTCTGTGTTGCTGGCCCGCCATGCATCATAAGTGCTACATCCAGATCTTCAAAGTGAATGCCATTCTGGATCATGATATATTTACCGCTGATATTTTCCTCTCCGGGAGTACCGTAAACCGTTATGGTAAAAGGCCGGTCATCAGCCGCTTGTTGAAGTGCGCAGGCAGCCCCCAGGATTGCCGGGCCCTGCATATGATGCCCGCAGCCATGTCCCAGTCCGGGTAGCGCGTCATATTCACAGAGCAGCCCCAGATTCGGTCCCCCTTTCCCGTTCTTCCAAACAGCCCGGAAGGCCGTCTTAAGGCCACCAATTCCCCGCTCCACGGTAAAGCCATGGTTTTCCAGGTACTGGCATAGCCGGCTGCTGGCATACTCCTCATGAGGACCCAGTTCGGGATGGTCAAAGATATCGTCTGCCATGCCGGTCAAATCCGGCAATTTCGCATCGATCCACGTATTGGCGCCTGCAAGCATTTCTTTTTCCATTGTTTTATCTCCTTTATGTCATGACAGATTCCATGTATTACATAGGGCCTAAATGAATGAATTGGGCCAGTGTCGTCAGGATGCATCCGGTCACCAGCCAGATGAGGAACAGTTTCCACATAAACTTCATCCAACGGTCATAAGGAATGTTCGTTACACTGAGCGTGCCCATCAGGGCGGTGGAAGTCGGCAAAACATAATTGCAGAAGCCATCCCCGAAATTAAAGGCTAAAATAGCCGTTTGCCTTGTCACGCCGAGCACGTCAGCAATGGGCAGCATAATGGGCATGACAGCCACGGCCTGGCCGGATCCGCTTGTCAGGAACACATTGATGATGGTATTGGCAATGACCATTCCCGGTGCAATCAGGATGGGAGGCAGCCCTGCCATCAAGTCGGTCAGGTAATGAACAATCGTATATGTAATCTTGCCATCATTCATGATGGAGCTGATGGCCGTCGCCACGCCAATGATATAAACAGCACCAAGCATTTTCTTGCTGCCTTCAATGATATCCTTGCATACTTCATTGGCGCTGGCACCGCTGATGAAATCGGCCACAACGGCATAAACCAGAAAGAGGGCTGACATATGGTCCATGGTCCATTTCCAGAATATGGACCCATAAATAATGAAGCCAAAAGTAACTACCAGCAGAACAAGGACCAGCTTCATCCGCAACGTCATGCGCCCTGCCGATTCAAGATCCATGGCCACACCGGAAATGTCCCGTTCCTGATCCAGCTCATACATCGGGCTTCGCGTCGGATCCTTCTTGATTTTCATGGCATACCGCACCACAAAGAGACTGGTTACTATATAAAATACAAGAAAACAGAACGAACGATACCCCAATCCGGAATAAGGCGGCAGGCCGGCAATGTTCTGGGCAACCAGGGTCGTAAACACATTCAGGGTTCCCGTAGAAAAACCAATGGCACCTCCCAGGACCATAATGGCCTCCCCCGTCAGGGAATCCAGTCCCATGGCCATGCTCAGCATGACCATGACCGGGGCAAAGGGAATGAACGTGTTGACCCCCTGGGTTGTGCAGATAAGCCCAAAAATCAGCATAAGGGTTGGAATAAAGATATAGAGGCGATTGGAAAAACGCCGCGCCCCTTTCGCCAACAGGGCCTGCAGGGCGCCGGTCTTGGTAACGATATGGAAAACGGAACCGGCCATAAAAATAACCATCAGCAGGGAAACCCGTTTCGAAAAAGCTTTCATGATATAGAGCGGAATCAGAAGGGGGTTGACGGCAGCACTTTTGACATAGGTAAAAGTGGCCGGGTCGACGACTTTCCGTCCCGCTGCGTTCTTTACAAACTGATACGACCCGGCAGGGATCAGCCAGGTCAGAAGGACGGCAACCAGGATCATAATGAAGATAATGATAAAGGTATGCGGTACACTGACCTTTTTCACAGCATTTGCAGTTCCCGATTTCATGATGGATTGACTCCCCCTTTTTGACAAAAAGCATTTTGTTCTCTTTTCTTACGAATCAGCAGTACAAAAGATCATTGCAAAAAAGTCAGAAATTTTAACGGTTTATGCTCCCAGGTTCCTCCAACCCGGAAATGATCCTTACTTGTTTCCAACGTCCGCCGGACATCCTGGACGGGCTCATTCTGCTTAATGAAAGCAGTGTCCCTGCAATCCAGGAGCGTGCCGCCGGAGAAGACGACAGGACCCGTTTCCCGTAAAAAGACAAGTCTGACTGCCCATTTCGATTACCCTCATTGTAAAATAATAAAACCGGCTTTTCCAATTGTTTGATTTAATGGGCCGATAGATTTAAGCTATCAATTTGCTGACCGTCACAGTATAATAAAGAAAACAAATTGATGAAGGGAGACACTTCCATATGGTCCTAAATCTTCGCCAGCTCCTCTATCTGACCACCCTGGCAGAAACGGGCAGCTATCATAAAGCGTCCCAGAAACTTTATATCTCCCAACCAACGCTCAGTATTTCCATCAAAAAACTGGAAGACCGTCTGGGTTTTCCCCTGTATGAACGGGACAACAAGCAAGTCGTACCTACGGAGGCGGGCGCCATCATCATTGCCTATGCCCAAAAAATATTGGCGCTTGACGGCGAACTGGAAAATAAATTATCTGAACTGAAAAAAAGCAGTCAAAAGGTACTGCGGGTCGGGACCTACCAAATGCTCTATTCCCTGCTGCTGACGCCGCTGTTGAACACAATTCGGCAGAGTGGGCCCGCTTTTTCCATTAAATTACAGCATGCCCATAACAGGGAATTAAAAGAATCCCTCAGGGCAGGAGCTTTTGATCTCATTCTTTGCATACAGGATGAACCGGAAAAGAATATGGAAACGGTCCTCCTGAAAAAGGAGCGGCTGCTCCTGGCCCTTCCCGATACCCATCCGGCCTGTCAAAGGAGCCTGCTCCTTCCGAGAGAACCATATCCTTACCTTCCTGTCAGGGAACTGGAAAATGAATGCTTTATCCTGCAGCTGCCATCACAGCAAATCCGCTGGCAGGAAGACAAGATCCTTCATTCAGGGGAAATCAAGAAATACACAAGCATCGAACTTGACAGCATTGCAACATCCATGCGTTTGGTTTCTGAAGGAGCCGGCATTGGCTTCCTTATGGAACCTTACACAGCTTCCTTTTCCCATTACAGAAACCTTCGCTTTTTCCTTACGGGGAATTTGGCGGAAGCCCCCTGGCTCATGGTCTGTTATCCGAAGCGCAGCAGGAAAAATCCCCACATCCTCAGAATCGTCAGATTGCTGAAAAAGACGATTGATGACATCCTGTAACCATCAGGCGCAGCTTTCGAATGCATTGAAGGAAGCCCGCCGTTTATCTTCCAGGAAATAGATTCTTTTTCATAAGGAAAAGTACGACCGGCTTACAGCAATGCGGGGCTGGATAAGCAAAATCCTCCGCTGGAACTGAAGCAGGGAAAGATCATCAAAAAACGGGACTTCCGATTCATATGAATCGGAAGTCCCGTTTTGTATTGATGGAACTATCTTGAACAGCTCCTATTCAGCCGTTACATCAGAGGCTTTCTGCAAAGGCTTCCAGAGCCGTAGCAGCCTGACCAAAGTCGCGGGTCATCTGATCTACGCCGACTTTGATGTGAGGAATATGATGGGCATCCAGGGCCTTCTTCAGGTCAGGATATTCCATTTCTTCAGGATCGCAGAACTGCATCATGAAGACGACGACACCTTCGGCGCCGCTTTCCTTCACAAGGTTGCAGACATGTTCGCTTCTGGTATTTTCCCGATAGGTCGGGTCATACAGCAGCACATCGTTGCCCTGCTTAGCAAACTGTACTGCCAGAGCCTGCATGCCGTTATCCAGATCTTCCGGAGCGTCAACGGCAAAGCTGCGGCTTTCATAAGCGCAGTCATCAGCAGCAACGACAATCTTGTTGTCATCCATGGCCTTCAGGATACCAGGCATGTTGTAGATGATACCGGAAACGACAACCTTATGGCCATCGAACTTGCCGGCAGGAGCAGCAGCCAGTTCCTTGTTCAGTTCTTCCAGTTTAGCCGTATATTCATCCTTCAGCAT
>CADBQR010000010.1 GCA_902796945.1 uncultured Acidaminococcus sp. | reverse complement strand
TCTGGTCCGATTCCTGCGTCTGCTCCATGACCCAGAATGACCTGAAGGAAGAACTTCCCTTCACCCCTGAAGAAGAGCCGGCGGAAGCATAACAAAGGGAATCATTTTTATAGAGACTTCTCTCCAAGACTGCTGCAATTTTTTGCGGCAGTCTTTTTTGTGTTCCTGTCCCCCGTACCTTTTCCTCTAGGCCAAGGGAAAACGATTCCCCTGCAGCACCCGTTCCCTGCAAATGGCTGCATTGCCTGTTTTTCAAAAGATTCCTTCCATCCCGTGACAGAACCGTTATAATTAAGGAAGGAAAGCAAAATGAACCGGGAGGTGCCGTGATGGTAGTCGATCTGAATTCGGACCTGGGCGAAAGCTTCGGTAATTACACAATCGGAATGGATAGCAAGGTAATTCCCCTCATCTCGTCAGCCAATATTGCCTGCGGATTCCATGCCGGGGACCCGACGGTCATGAAGAAGACCGTGGCCCTGGCACTTCAAAATGGAGTGGCCCTGGGAGCCCATCCCGGCTTTCCGGATCTCGTCGGCTTCGGACGCCGCAACATGGCAGCATCTCCCAGTGATGTCTATGCCATGATGGTATACCAGATCGGAGCCCTGGCGGCTTTTGCCAAAGCGGCCGGCGCTGCCCTGCAGCATGTAAAACCCCATGGTGCCCTGTACAATATGGCAGCCAGGGATGCAAAACTGGCTGAAGCCATCGCCTGCGCCATCCATGATGTGGATCCCCATTTGATCCTTTTTGCCCAGCCCGGTACGGAAAGTATCAGGGAGGCGAAAAAAATCGATCTTCCCACGGCCTGTGAAGTCTTTGCCGATCGAAGTTACCAGGACGATGGCTCCCTGACTCCGCGCAGCCAGCCCGGCGCCATGATTACGGACGAATCCCAATCCATAAGCCAGGTCCTGTCCATGGTCATGGACCATCAGGTAACCACCCTTTCCGGAAAGGTCATTCCCATTCAGGCCGATACCATTTGTGTCCACGGAGATGGCCCCAAGGCAGTGGCCTTTGTTACCAGGATCCGGGAGGCGCTCGCGTCAAAAGGCATCACAGTGGCTCCTGCAGGCACCTTCGTCAGGGAATAAAGGTAACTCATCAAAACAAACATGGCCCTTGACCTGGCCTGCGGTGCCTGTACCATCAGAATAAGAACCTTCAATCAGTGACCGGTCCCGTCCCAGGACAGTGCCATGGACCATAAAAAACAGAGGATATCCCATTCAAGGCATATCCTCTGTTTTTCTGTTATGGCGAATTACAGCTTGAAGTCAATAATGGCAGAAACGCCCACACCCTGCACGCGGTTGACATTGCTGATATTGATATTGTCGATCGGGATCAGGCCCTTGATGCGGGCAATGTCGCTGAAATTGGCTTCCACCTGGCCGACGGCCTTGACCTTATCAACCTGTGCCTTCGGGCCGACTACCTGAACGGCACCAATATAGCTGCCGCTGCCAAGACTTAAAATAGGTACGACTTTGGTTGCATAGGAAGTGTCCAGCTCTTTCTGGGAAAAAATGTTATTGATGAACGTATTGATTTCATTCCCATAGCGCGTTACCAAATAGGAAATGCCGCCCAATTTCAGTATGGAGCCAAAATCAAAAGCCTGGGCCGTCATCATGGTACCGCTGAAACCAAGAAGACTGGCTGCCAGAACGCCCGCAATGAACTGTTTCTTCATGGTCTGTTCTCCTTTCCGTCTGCAGGGGAGCCGCACCGGCCGGAAGAAAGAATCCGGGAATGCCGGTTACCCTGTGTATTGAATAAGTATATCGCAGAAAGGTGACCGAACTGTGACAGAACTCTTTCACAGGAAAGTCTGGCCGGATGCCTGACATGCCCCAATCAGGGCATCGCAAAACCCGCTTCCTGCCATTTTAAATGGGACAGGAAGCGGACTATCGTTTTCAAGCATTGACCAATCCAGGTAAAACCGCGGTGGGATCTTTTATAACAGACCTTCCGGTTTTTTCCCGGCCATTACATCCAGTACGTTCTGGCAGCAGACGCGGGACACGTTCATGGCGCATTCCCGGGTCGCAGGTGCATAATGCGGCGTAAGCAGGACATTTTCCATGGCAAAGAGCGGGCTGTCCGGCTCGCAGGGTTCACTCCAGGTGACATCCATCCCGGCTCCGGCAATCCGTTTTTCCTGAAGCGCCTTGATCAAAGCCGGTTCGTCCACCAGGGGGCCGCGGCCGCAGTTGATGAAGAGCGCCGTCGGCTTCATCATGGCCAGTTCCCGGGCGCCAATGATGTTCTTCGTTTCCGGGGTCAGAACGGGATGCAGGGTCAGCACGTCGGCATTGCGGACGACCTCGTCCTTGTCGCTTGTCATGACCACACCGTCGGGAACACTCTTCACATAGGGATCATAGGCAAGGACCTTCATGCCAAGACCCAACCCCATTTTGGCCACGCGGCTGCCGATATGGCCGACACCGATAATGCCCAGGGTCTTGCCATTGATTTCCATGCCCGGTGCGGAATTCTTGGCGGCGAAACCCTTTTCCCGATAGGCCTTTGTCACAATGGCCAGGTTCTTGGCAAGGGCCATCATCAGCGCAATCGTATGTTCCGCCACGGACTGGCTGTTGGCACCAGGAGCGATGGTCACAGCAATGCCATGGGCCTTGCACCACTCCACGGGGATATTGTCATAGCCTACACCATGCTTGCTGACAATTTTCAGGTTCTTTCCCCTGGCCAGGAGTTCCGGCGTCAGGTCCAGGATTCGGACCACAACCGCCTCCGCCGTCTCGATTTCCTTTTCAATGATGCCGGCGTCCCGGTTTGCCATA
Organism: uncultured Acidaminococcus sp.; assembly: GCA_902796945.1. GTDB lineage: Bacteria > Bacillota > Negativicutes > Acidaminococcales > Acidaminococcaceae > Acidaminococcus. Next base: position 2,391 of record CADBQR010000010.1, on the reverse strand, counting down.
ACGACTTCCCAGCCCGCCTTTTCCAGCATTTCCGGGCCCGTGGGGTCTACATTTTCAGTAAAAAGTACTTTTGCCATTACCATTCAGGCTCCTTTCTTCTTCGCTTTCCTGAGTTTATCTTACATGGCCCGGAGGCGAATGTAAAAGTACTCTTTCCATATAATAATATAGATAAATACCTATAGTATTAAGCCATGGCCTTTCCCTGGTGAATCCCATTCATACCCGTCCAAAGAAAAAGGTACGTCCTTCCAACGACGTTTTTCCCGATTCCAGTAATGATAATGGATTTTTTTATTGAATAAATTCAGGGTTGCTGATCATGATTTTAAAAAACCGCCTCCCCTTCCGAACGGTCACATATGCATTTGCCTATAACATCATACCCGAATCGCTAATAGCGGGGCCTCCGGAATTTTGCTAGAATGAAGCCATAAGGTAAGAACGGAAAAGAACCGGCCATGCGCGCAGCCGTGTTCACAATTTTCTGCTAAAAGGAGGTTCTTTTTCCATGTCTTCTGCCTATGTGTTCGCTGTACTCTTTATTTCCGTAGGAGCCCTTGTCTTTATGGTGAGCCGGCTGAAATTCCATGCTGTCCTGGCCCTTTACCTGGCAACGGTTCTCCTGGCTCTTCTGGTAGGGACACCCATTGAAAAAATACCGGCCATGATCAATACAGGCTTTGGCAACACCTGCAAAAGTGTGGCCATGGTCATCTTCCTCGGCTCCCTGCTCGGCATTATCCTGAACAAGACCGGTGCCATCCTGAAGCTGACCGATTCCCTGGTCAGGTTCTTTGGCAAGAAGAAGGTTCTCTGGGCGATCGGAACCAGCTGCTGCATTTTGGGAATTCCCGTTTTCCCGGACACCATCAGCCTGCTCGTCATTCCCCTTTGCACGAACCTGTCCAAAAAGACCGGCATTTCCATGATGGCCTTTGCTTCAGTTATTCAGATTTCCATTACGACCAGCTCCCTGGTACCCCCTACACCCGGACCCGTCGCCGCCTCTGCAGCCCTGCACCTTCCCCTGGGCCTGGCCATTCCCTGGGGCACCCTGGTTGCCATTCCCGGTCTTCTGGCCACGGTTATCTACGCAAGTACGCTGAAGGATATCCAGGTTCCCCTGAACGAATCCTTCATTGAACAAACTTCGGACGAAGAAGCCTCCCGCATGACCATGGGATTCCTGAAAGCCATTTTCCCGATCCTTCTCCCGGTCGCCCTCATCGTAACGCAGACCGTAACCCAGATCATCGCGCCAAAGACTTTTTTCGCCAAATTCATGACCTTTGTCGGCTCCCCCATGTCCGCCCTGTTCATCGCCTGCTTCGCTGCGGTCTTTATCCAGACCCGCGACGCCCTGACCAATATGGATATGCGGGATAAATGGATCACGTCCGCCGTTGTGGACTGCGCGGGGCCGGTCTTCATCACGGCGCTCGGCGGCAGCCTGGCAGCTTTCATCAAAAGTGCCAATGCAGCGCAGATCCTGGCTCAGGCCATTGTGGAGGCCCATGTTCCCGGTATCTTTGTTCCCATGCTGATTGGCTTCATGATCCGCACGGCCACCGGTTCCAACACCCTGGGCGTCGCCACGGCAGCGGCTCTCTGCGAACCGATGCTGGGTATCCTGGGGATTTCCAACCTGGCTGCCTACCTGGCCATGTGCTCCGGTGCGGTCGCCGTCAGTCATGCCAACAGCTCCGGTTTCTGGCTGACCTGCTCCATGACCAGGCTGAACTTCAAGCAGGGACTGCGTGCCATCGGCGGTTCCACAACTGTCTCCGGCATAGCCTGCAGCCTCTTTACGCTGATTCTCTACTTCGCCGGCCTGATCTGAAAAGGCAGAACGACAACTCCAAACGCGACCTGTTCACTTCGGCTCTCTTTGGCCTTTGAGGGAACCGTTTCCATACCCCAATTGAACATGCACCCATGCAAGGGATATACCGCCTTTCACGGTGTATCCCTTCAGTGCATTTACATTCCCGGAATTCTATGGTAAGACTATAATTGAACTGGAATCTTTCCAACCCAACCGAAAGGTGTATTCAAGGAGTCCAATCATGACATTTCATAATTCCAACCCGCTTTATTTCCTGACCGTGGCACGGGAGCAGAGCATTACCCGGGCGGCCCAGAAGCTGTTCATTACCCAGCCCAGCCTGAGCCAGCACATTACGAAGCTGGAAAAAGCCCTGGGTGTTCAGCTTTTTGACCGGTCCAAGAACCCCCTGCGCCTGACCTCGGCAGGAAAGATCTATTATCAGTATTTGGAAAACAGCCATTATCTGTACAAGAAACTCAGGGCTGAACTGGAAAACGAGCATTTACAGCACATCACCATGGGAATCGGGACCTGGCGGGGTTCCCTCCTTCTGCCCCGGA
>CADBQR010000009.1 GCA_902796945.1 uncultured Acidaminococcus sp. | reverse complement strand
TCCGATAACCAGTGCATCTCGTGTTCTTATTCTTTTCCTCTTTTAGTTATAAAAAAACCGGGGCTCTCGCTCCGGTTGGTAATTACTATTCTTTTAGAACATCATGCTCAAACAATAGGCGGTTCCGTCTGTACCTCCATTGAAAGCAGCATAAAGATTGCATTCCCCATCTTTATACATTTTCATATATCTTTTGTAACCACTTTTCATTGTATTAACAGCTTCTTCACTCACAAGAAATTCCTCTACTTCTTGCTGGTCAAACACTTTTAAAAATGGGCGTGTCTTTTTGCATGCCAATCTCCTGTATTCTTCAAAAGATGGAAACTTTTCTATGTTATTCCTCCAATTCCTTATCCCTGATTTTTTGTGCCAAATCATAATTGTTTGAAACAGGAACCCTTAGCTTAAACTCTTTAATATCCCTAAACTCCTTGAACACATTTCCTGCTCCCACATATTTATAAAAGATTATATCTTCCGGTGTATCCACTCCTCTTTTAAAGTCATTAGGAGCCTCTTTTTCGTCCCAATCGTCCGGGGCCCACCGCTGGTCCCATGCACACCAGCTTACAGGCTCGAAGCTGTTACGCATATAAAACCCGTGATTTCCGTTGTAGCTGTCGAACTTCTTTCCGCCATTCGCGACGGCTATCGCCAGCAGGTCGCGGCCCCGGCAGCCGGTGTCGGCCGCGTTGCTGCATACATCCCAGATATCCCCTGTTCCGTCCACCGCTATGCGCTTCCGCCTTCCTTAACGTGGCAGATGGAGTTTTTGTGGTATTTAAATTTCTTCCTTGCTGCCGAAGGCTGAGGCTAAAAGCCAAATGCTAAAAGCAGTTTTCTTTATTTTTTCTTCGGCGTAATGGCAATGGCTCTCACTGGGAGCCCCGTCGCACCCTCAATATTCGCCCAGGCGGCAATCAGTATGGCGCCCACAGGTGCAACCTGATCCAGGTTGTTCAGGACTTCAATCTGGATTTTTCCATGGCTCAGGAGGTAGCGTTCGCAGACGAGGTCGCTTGCCGCGGCAGCGACTTTTGACGCGTCGGTGTCGAGGGTTTCGTGACCGCTGGCAGCCGCATTTCGGGTTTCATAAATATATTTCAGGGCCTCCAGGGACCAACCAGGAGTATTTTCACTGCCGTCGGCGGCAGTCCCGGAGAGTTTATCCATGTCCGGCCAGTTCCCGGCCCAGCCGGTATGGAGGGCAACAAAGGCCCCATCCGGAATGGCCCCGTATTGGGCTTCGAAGGCTTTGATATCGCGTACCGTCACGGCATAATGCACGTCTTTTTTGACTTTATCACTGATATCAATGACTACGAGGGGATAGATCATGTTCCTGACGCCAAATTGGTCGGAAAGACGACCGTCCTTCACAAAATGCCCGGGGAAATCCACATGTGTCCCAAACTGACCGGGAAATTTGAAAGTCTGGATCAGGCACTCCAGCATCGGATTCCCCCAATCAAAGACAGTTTTGCCAAGTTCCACGGCCCCTTTCGGAACACCGGCCCAATAAGGACTGTCATTATTCAAGGGATGGGTCAGATCCACCCATTGATATTGATCGGACTGCAGTTCTTTCAACAACGACCATAATCTCTCACTCATCGTCATACTCCTTTCTTTAGATATAATTTGATAGTTACAATGTATCGAAGAACGGAAATATTGTCAAGGGACAAGCAACAAGCGACGGCAAATCAACCTGCCGCTGAAGCGTTCTGCCTACCCTCTGCCGTTATTTTTTCATCAATGCAGGTCAATGCGTTCCCCCTCTGCCGACACCGTGACTTGGTTGTCGATAGGGGCCTGGCGGACAAACTCGCGCATGTTTTTACGGGAAACGGTACAGTGATTGATCGCATCCCTATGAACAGCAATGATACGGGATTGTGGCCCGTTTCAAATATAAAAAAACTGCCGGTTGCAAAAATTGCAATCGACAGTTTTGATGTTGAAACGAAATCAGCGTTTGCTGAACTGGGAAGCCTTACGAGCTTTCTTCAAGCCGTACTTGCGGCGTTCCTTTTCGCGCGGGTCGCGGGTCAGGAGACCGGCTTTCTTCAGCAGGGGACGGAAGTCAGCATCGACTTTCAGCAGGGCACGGGCAATGCCATGACGGATTGCGCCAGCCTGACCAGAGATACCACCGCCGATAACATTGGCGGTTACATCATATTTACCCAGGGTTTCCGTCGTTTCCAGCGGCTGACGGACCACCAGTTCCAGGGTCTTCAGACCGAAGTATTCACTCAATTCACGGCCGTTGATCAAGATCTTGCCATCGCCCGGAACAAGGCGAACACGAGCGACAGAGCTCTTGCGGCTGCCAGTTGCGTCATAAGTAACTTTTGCCATTTTCCAGTTCTCCTCTCCTCTTAGCGAATATCGATGGTCATATCTTCAGGCTTCTGTGCAGCATGAGGATGTTCAGAACCAGCGTATACATGCAGTTTTTTAATGATCTGGCTGCCCAGACGGTTATGGGGAACCATGCCGCGAACGGCCATTTCAACCATCTTTACAGGATCCTTGGCGAGCATATCGCCAGCCTTCGTATACTTATCGCCGCCCAGATAACCGGAATGACGGAAGTAAACTTTCTGGACCAGCTTCTTGCCGGTCAGTCTGACCTTGGCAGCGTTGATGATGATGACATGATCACCAGTGTCCATATGAGGCGTAAAAGTCGGTTTATGTTTACCGCGGAGCACCTTAGCGACTTCGGCAGCCAGACGGCCCAAAGTCTTATCGGCAGCATCCACTACGTACCATTTGCGTTCAATGGTAGACGGGGTTGCCATATATGTTTTCATCCTTATTCCTCCTAAAAAAAACTCAATCAATTCGTGTATCCAGTGATGAGTCTTTTCAACCGGGTCGGGGCTAACGACACACAGTCTCAAAGTGATACCGTTATATTGTACTCATTTTAACAGTCTGTGTCAAGGAAAAAATCAATCGGCGCCTTGATTTTCGGATTGCATCGGCATTCATTTTTTCGGGTACTTTTCACAGAAATAAAGATATGCCCCCACCATCCCCGCATCATTTCCGAGCCGGGCAAAACGGATATCCGTCTGTTTCCGCAGCAGGGGTTCCATTTCCTGTTCCAAGGCGGCCTGCAGGGAGGGTTCAAGGATATCACGCCGTGCTGTGATGCCCCCTCCGATGACAATGCGGTCCGGATTCAGGATCCAGCTCAGGGAAGTAAGCCCCATGGCCCAGCGGTGGGAAAGTTCCTTCAGGACACGGCACATCGCTGCATCCCTCCGGGCTACGAGATCGAAGAAGGAATGGCCGTCCAGCTTTTCCGATCCGGCCGGACATTTTTTCCCGGCTTCAGCCAGAAGCGCTGTAACAGAAGCCCAGTCTTCCCAGGTTCTTTCGGACCCGAGTTTTGCCTGTCCGAATTCCCCCGCTGCAAAAGCACTGCCCCTGTATAGTTGGCCATCCAGCAAAATGGCACCGCCAATGCCAGTCCCGATGGTCAGGCAAAGCAGATGGCGGGCGCCCTGCCCGGCTCCATAACGATATTCGGCAAGGGCCGCACAGTTGACATCGTTTTCTACGGTAACGGGCAGGCCGGTTTTGCGTCCCAGGAGATCCGTCAGGTTTATCTGTTCGAGACCGGGAAAATACTGGGAGGGACGCAACAGCTGGCCCGTTTCACAATTGACGACGCCAGCCAGGGAAACAGCGATACCGCCAAGCTCCGCCTTTCCGGC
>CADBQR010000008.1 GCA_902796945.1 uncultured Acidaminococcus sp. | reverse complement strand
CCGGGATGACGGGCGTCACCTGTCCGGGGAATATGATACGCATATGGCGGCCTTCAGTGCCGAATACGGGCATCCCTTTGCCTGGGGAAAAGGCCTCTTTTTCGAGCCCCAGGTGCAGATGCAGTATGCCCGCCTTGGCAGTGCGGACTATCGCACGGAAAACGGCTACCGCGGACAGTTAAATGGGACCCATAGCCTGACAGGACGCCTGGGTTTCCGTCTGGGACAGGAGAACGCTTTCCGGCAGGTCTATGTGAAGGCGGACGTATTCCACGAATGGAGCGGCGGGCAGGAGGGCTCCCTTACGGACCGGCTGCAGCACCGCATCCGCTATGATGTGGACAGCCGCGGGACGTGGTACGATGTCGGCGTGGGAACCGTCTGCCAGCTCAGTGACCATACGCTGCTTTCCCTGGATGCGGAAAAAACCTTTGGCCCTGATGTCAGGGGCTGGGCGTTCAATGCCAGCCTGCAATGGAATTTCTGATGCGGGCCATCCTTGACAGGAGAAAATAACATGCAAGATGCCTGGACAATTCTTCAAAAAATCGGAACCGCTGGCAGGAATCCTGACGGTTCCTATACGCGGCGCTGCTACAGCCCGGAGTTTTTTGCGGCTGCGGCGGTGGTCAAACAGGAAATGGAAACGCTGGGCATGACCACCGGCGAGGATGCCTCCGGTTCCCTGCACGGTGTGCTGCCCGGCACGGAAAAGGGCTTGAAGAGTATCGTTATGGGAAGTCATCTGGACACGGTTCCTTCGGGTGGCCTTTTTGACGGGGCCCTCGGGGTCGCCGCGGCCCTTGACGCGCTGAACCGGCTGAAGGCTTGCGGGAAAAAACTGCGCCATCCCGTTGAAGTCTATGGATTCAACGGGGAGGAATTCAACGCCCTCGGCGGGCTTTATGGCAGCCGGGTGCTGACCGGGCTTTTTGATCCGGAACAGCCCGGTATGAAGGAAGCCCTGGCGGCGCATGGCCATACCCCGGAAGAGATCCGGGCCTGCCGGCGGGATTTTTCGGATGTGGAATGTTATCTGGAAGCCCATATCGAACAGGGCCCTGAACTTTTCCGGCAACATGTTCCGCTGGGGATTGTCAGCGGCATCGCCGGGGTGTACCGCTACCGGGTCACCTGCCTGGGGCAAAGCAACCATGGCGGTACGACGATGATGAACCGCCGCCATGATGCCATGGTGGGAATGGCCAGGCTGATTGTCTTTGGCGATGAGGCCTGCCGCCGCATCGATGACCACCTGGTTTTTACGGCGGGCACGATCCGGTGCTGGCCCAATTCAGCCAATGTGGTGCCCGGGAAAGTGGAATGCACGTTTGAAATGAGGCATCTGGATCAGGCCAGGACGGATCAGCTCATCGAAGCCATCAGGGCATACGCGGCCCGGATTCCAAACGTGACGTTTGAACTGACCCCGCGGGAAGAAAAACCCGGCGTGTACAGCAGCCCGGAACTGATGAACGTCCTTGAAAAAGCTGCGGAGAAGGCAGGCATCCCCTATATCATCATGGCTTCCGGTGCCAGTCATGATGCCCACGCCCTGGCCCGCCGCGTACCGATGGGCATGCTTTTTGTGCCCAGTAAGGACGGGATCAGCCATAATGGGAAGGAATGGACCGCTCCGGAGGATGTGAACCGGGCCGGGGAAATGCTTTATGAGGCCATCTGCCTTCTGGATGCCCGGTAAGGGAAAAACGCAGCGGCTGTCCCGGTATCGGTCCCCTGTCAGATGGTGGGCGCCATTTTGGACACCTCATCTGCTATACTGAATGTAGGAAGAACTTTTTATGATCCTACAACCATTCATGGCAGGAGGGGTTTACATGAAGAAGCTTTATTTTACGATTACGGGAATCAATCATTATTATGGGACGGATGTATTCAGGGAACATCGTAAGGTCCTGCTGGAAAAGGACCGGAAAAACGAATTCGATAAGGAAGCCATCAAGGTGACCCTGGAGGGACTTGGCACCGTGGGCTACGTTGCCAACAGCCCCCACACGGTACTGGGCGATTGTGTCAGCGCCGGGCGGCTTTATGACTGTTTCCGGAAAAAGGGAAAGGGACGGGTGGTCTATGTAACGGAACGGGGCATTGTGTGCCGCCTTGAAAAGTAGCCTGCCGGCTTTCGAACCAGTCCCCCGGGGGTTCCTGCCTTCCAGGGAACCGGGTTTGCCCATCCAAGCGGCGTGCTGCCGGGATTTTTGTCCGGGCAGCACGCTTTTCCTGTCCCGGCAAGGCGCGGATACAACCGGGGCCCAACCCGGCCATGATGGGGCAGGAGGGTGAATGATTTCAATTTTGGTGAAAGGGGAATCCTCTGTTTTTTCGAATCAATTTCCGCATCCTGGAAACGTGAAAAACGACAAATGGAAGGCTGTCACTAAAAAATCTTGATTTTACGCTCATTTTGTACGATTTTTTCTTCTTAATTAGTCGGAATATTATTTTCTTTTTCAAACAATTCACTTTATTTACTATTTTTGTGGTATGATATAGGGAAGAAATTATGCCCACACATGGTCATCGAGGGGAGGGGATCCTGTTGACTAAGGGAACGAACCAAAAGCTGAAGATGCTGTTCCTGAAAAAGATTTTTGAGGAAGAAACGGATGACGAGCATAGCCTGACGCTTCAGGGCATTATTGACCGGTTGAACGCCTATGGTGTAAATGCTGACCGGAAAACCCTGTACCAGGATTTCAAGGAGCTGAAGCGGTTCGGCATGGACATCATTGCCATGCAGGAAGGCCGCACCTGGAACTATCACCTGGGCAGCCGGCTGTTCGAATTGCCGGAAGTCAAGCTGCTGGTTGACTCCGTCCATGCATCCAAATTCATCAATGACCACAAATCGGAACTGCTGATCCGCAAACTGGAAAAACTGGTCAGCCAATATGAGGGCATGGAACTGCAGCGGCAGGTCTATACCTTTGGCCGTGCCAAGACCAGCAATAAGAGGACCTACCTGACCATTGATGCCATCTTCAAAGCCATCAACGAAAACAACCAGATCCAGTTCCATTACTGCCGCTGGAACCTGAACAAGGAACTGGAGAAACGCCGGAATGGCGCGTCCTATACCGTCAGCCCCTGGTGCCTTATTTGGGATAATGAAAACTACTACCTCGTTGGCTACGATGCCATCGGGAAAGTGCTGAAGCATTACCGCGTGGACAAGATGATGGATATCAGCATCATCAATACGCGTCGCCTGGGCCGCGAAGCCTATCGCAGGGCCGACATGCCGGATTACACGCAGTACCATTTCGGCATGTATGATGGGGACGTTGAGAATGTCACCATCGAAGTCGAGAATGAGATGATCGGGGTACTGATTGACCGGTTCGGGAAGAAAATCAACCTGGTCCCTGTCGATGATGACCACGCCGCCACGACGGTCAAGGTGGCTGTGAGCCGGCAGTTCCTGGGCTGGATCTTTGCCCTGGGTCCGGGAGTAAGGATTACGGGCCCGCAATCGGTGGTCCTGGCCATGCGGAAAGAATGTGAGCGCCTGATGGAAGAATATAAGGCCAGGAAAAAAGCCCCTGTGGAATAAAACAGGTCAACCCGGAGAAGCTTTCTCCGATCTTCACCTCCAAGCCGCCTGCGTCGTTTTCAAAGCGACCCGGGCGGCCCTTTCTTTATGGGTTATGCGCCGGGAAACAGCAGGGCGCTGCGGGCCGGACGGAAGGGGATCCTCCTTGATCCAGGCCGGGGGCCCGGTGAATGAAAAAAGCAAGGATTCGAAATTATCACAATTTTTTCACTCCCTGCCCCATCCGTGGCTATGTTATAATAAAACAGATAGGTGGTATTTCAAATTAACATAGGGAAGGAATCGATAGTATGAAAGAGGCATATACCATTACCTTACCATCGGGCTTTTGTGTTGATTTTTCCCGCATGTTTGGTTCGGGAAGGCTCACAACCGAAGAAATTGAAGCGGCAGCTCCCCGCATTCAATCGGCCGTCCGCGGTGTCGAAACGATTCGCCGGGAGGGACGGGCCAGGCAGCACCTGTCAAAGGATGGCACTCCGGAGCCGGTGTTCTTTCCGCGCCTGCCTTTTGTCAAGGAGGGAAATCCCAATACGCCGCAGGAGATGGAGGCCCTGAAGGCCTTTGGCCGGCGCGTCCGGGATGCCTTCGACGCGGTGCTTTTCTGCGGTGTCGGCGGCTCCTACCTGGGAGGCAAGGTCCTGTACGATTGCTGCGAAAGCGATTACTGGCCTCGCCGGGATGAAAAGGATGTCCGGATTTTCTTCGTCGGCAACAACCTGGATACCGAAAATATGGAAACCGTGGAAAAGGCGGTCAAGGGAATGGCCGTCCATAAAAGAAACCGGGAAAACAAGCCTTTGCGGGTCATGCTCGTACCGATCAGCAAATCCGGCACCACCCTGGAATCGACGACGGCTTTCCTTTATTTCTACGATGTGCTGGCTAAGGAACCGGACCTGATTTCCCTTGATGTTACGGTCGTGACGGACCGGACCCTGAAAGAGGGCCCCATGATGCGGCTGGCTGCGGAAAAGGGCTGGGAAGTGTTCCATATTCCGGTCGGCATTGGCGGCCGTTTCAGCGTCCTTTCCACGCCGGGACTGGTGGTGGCGGCGGCCCTGGGCATGGACCTGGACCAGCTGCTCCTGGGCGCGGCGGATATGGAAAAAGCCTGCCAGGGCGATGACCTGTCCGGGAACCCGGCACTTTTGAACGCGGTCCTCAAATACCTGGCAGCGGCCCGTCATGGCTGCACCATCGAGGTCTTCATGCCTTATGCCATGCGCCTGAAGGCACTGGGCGAATGGTATGTCCAGCTGCTTGCCGAATCCCTGGGCAAAAGAAAGAACCGGGAAGGAAAAACCGTCTATTATGGCCGGACCCCGCTGGTTGCCATCGGGACCATGGATATGCATGCCCAGACCCAGCTCCATCAGGATGGGATCCGTGATAAGGTGGTCCAATTCGTTTTCATCAATTCGCGCAAGGGAAAACTCCAGGTGGCCAATCCCTTCCCGGAAATCCCTGTCCTCAGCCATTATGACGGCATGGATATCGGCTGCGGCCTGGAGGCGGCCATGGAAGCCAATGAAGAGGCCCTTTCCAGCGATGAGCGGATGAACGCGCTCTATGTCCTTCCGGAACTGAATGAATATTACCTGGGGCAGCTCTTCTATTTCCTGATGCTGAGCATTGCCTATGAGGGCGAACTGGCCGATGTCGATGCCTATGACCAGCCCGGTGTCGAGGTCTATAAGAAGATCATGCGGAAAAAACTGCATATTGACTGACCGTTTTACGATGAAAGAAAGGAGAGGCCCCTGCCTGACCGGCAGGAGGCCCCTCCTTTTTGCTATGGGGAAAAGCAAACCGCAGCGTTTTTTCCGGTGCGGTCCCGTGTTTTAAGGTGCCAGCACGATATCCGCGTGCCTGGCATGATTCAGCTGATTGGAAGTAATGAACCCTTCCTTATGCATTTTTTCCAGGACCAGGTCCCTCCGCATCCGGCAGGCCTCCTTATCCACATAGGGATTCAAGGCTGTCGGGGCATTGGGAAGGCCGGCAATGACGGCGCATTCCGACAGGGAAAGCTGTTTGGGCTGGATACCGAAGTAGTTCCGGGCTGCCGCCTTGACGCCCGTGGAATGGTTCCCGAAGAAGGTGGTATTCAAATACATTTCCAGGATCTCCTCCTTGGAACAGCGGGCTTCCACCAGCAGGGAAAGGACGGCTTCCCAGGCTTTTCGCTGCATGGAACGTTCCGAGGAGAGCAGGTTGTTCTTGACCAGCTGCTGGGTCAGGGTACTGCCGCCTTCCACGACCTCGTCGGCCTGCAGGTTGACCAGGATCGCCCGCAGGATCCCGTCCGGGTCGATGCCGTGATGGGAATAGAAACGGCGGTCCTCCACGGCGACAAGGGCCTGGGACAGGTAGGGCGGCATCTGATCGAAAGGCACCCAGTCATCCCGGTCGATGCGGGAGCGGGTGATTTCCCGGATGTTCCACGCCTGGTAAAGGAGGCGGAGCGGGCGGGGCAGCTGCCGTGCCAGGTTCGGATAAGAGAAGGACTCCGTCATGGCGGCCAGCCCGCCGGCAGGGGCCTTGATGGTTTCCGGCCGCGTCACGTAATAGCAGAGGGCAGCCGATAGCAGGACCAGTACCATGAGCAGTTTTTTCATCGTTTCCCGTTCTCCTTTCCCGGATTGGATTGCTTTATCTATTGTAATCGATTCTCCATCAAAATGCTATGGCATAAACGGAACCGGATCCCTGTTCCGGGGGTTCCCCGGTCAATCGGGCATCCTGCCCGGGCAGAAGGAGGCGGCTCCGGCCGTTTTGCCCAGCGCCAGAAAAAATTTTGCTAAATTTGCGAAAAAGGTATGAATGGAACCGCTTCCGTACTATAATAAGGTGATTATCAGTAATGCGATCCCTGATACAAAAAAACTATTGCAAATTTATACATACAGCTGTATAATATTGCAACATAAAGGAGGGAGATAGGGCTTTATGGATTACCACGAGGGGAACACCGTTTTCTCTGAGATTACCCAACAGGTAAGCGGTCTACGACGTCATTCACTGATAAGCGTTTTGTTATGGAATCAATTTCCCAATGTATAAAAAAAGAGAATCGGGAAATGCTCATGAGGAGGAAATGAGATGCAGATCAAAGGCGACGAAATGAACATTCTAGTAGAAGCTTTGCCATACTTAAGCGCTTTCAAGGGTAAGACCGTAGTTGTTAAGTATGGCGGCAATGCCATGTTGAACGACGACCTGAAAAATAAAGTGCTGCAGGACATCGTATTCCTGCGGCTGGCTGGCATGTGCCCCGTTGTGGTCCATGGCGGCGGGCCGGAAATCACGGCCATGCTGAAACAGGCCGGTAAGAAATCGGAATTTGTCAGCGGCCTCCGGGTCACGGACGCGGAAACGGTGGGAATTGCCGAACTGGCCCTGGTGGGCCGGACCAATACGGACCTGGTCCGCCGACTGAACATCCTGGGCGGCAATGCCATCGGCCTCAACGGCAAGGACGCAAAACTGCTGGAATGCAAGAAGCATCTGGCTGACGTCTATGAAAACGGGCAGGTCAACCTGGTGGATATCGGTTTTGTCGGCACCGTAGATAAGATCAACACGGACCTGTTGAACCTCTTGGTCCGGAACGATTATATCCCGGTCATTGCCCCGATTGGCATCGGTGCGGACGGCGAGACCTACAATATCAACGCCGACAGCGTTGCCGGCGAAGTGGCCGGTGCCCTGAAGGCCGAAAAGCTGCTGATGCTGACCGACGTGCGCGGCATCTATGAAGACCACAATGATGAAAATACCTTCCTGTCCACCCTGACCTTTGAAAAGGCCCACGAGCTGATCCTGAAGGGCAGCATCGACGGCGGTATGATCCCGAAAGTCAAGGCCTGCATTACGGCGCTTTCCGGCGGTGCCAAAAAGACCCATATCATCGACGGCCGCCGCGAACATTCCATCCTGCAGGAAATCTTCTCCGACGAAGGGGTCGGGACGGAAGTCATCAAGGGCTGAGGAGCAGGAACCATGAATACGAAGGAAATCATTGATACAACCGAAAAATATTACCTTCCCGTCTTTGGACGCAGCCTTGCCATTGACCATGGAAAGGGCTGTACGCTCTATGATACGGACGGCCATGCCTACCTCGATTTTCTGGCCGGTATTGCCACCAATGCCCTGGGCTACGCGCATCCGGCCATCGTAAAGGCCGTCAGTGAACAGGCTGCCAAGGTGATGCACTGCTCCAACCTGTTTTATACGGAAATCCAGGCCAAGGCGGCCAGGGCCCTGTGCGAAGTGGCCCAGATGGACCGGGTCTTCTTTGCCAACAGCGGCGCCGAGGCCAATGAAGGGCTGATCAAACTGGCCCGTAAATATGGCTCCTCCCGGAAGCCGTCCAAGTTCAAGATTGTAACCGCCCTGGATTCCTTCCATGGCCGTACGATGGAAACCCTGACGGCAACCGGTCAGTCCCATTACCATGAAGGGCTGGAACCGCTGCCGGAAGGCTTTGTCTACGTGCCCTTTGGTGACCTGAAGGCCATGGAAGACGCCATGGATGACGATGTCTGCGGCGTCCTCATTGAACCGATCCAGGGTGAGGGTGGCGTTCACGTCCCGCCCGAGGGATACCTGAAAGGCGTCCGGGACCTGTGCCGCCAGCATGATGCCCTGCTTCTTTACGATGAAGTCCAGACCGGTGTCTGCCGGTCCGGAAAATGGTTTGCCTGGATGCTGGACGGGGTAAAGCCCGATGCCATGAGTACCGCCAAGGCCATTGGCGGCGGGTTCCCCATGGGAGCCTTCCTGGTCCAGGAACGGCTGGCCCATGTGTTCAAACCGGGCGACCATGGATCCACTTTCGGCGGCAATGCCATTTCCTGTGCTTCCTGCTATGCGACGATCACGACCCTGCGGGAGATGAAGATGGATGCGGAAGCGGCCCGCAAGGGCGCTTATTTCATGGAAGGCCTGAAGAAACTGCAGGCCAAATACCCCGCTAAGGTCAGGGAAGTCCGAGGCCGAGGCCTTCTCCTTGGTATGGAATTGTACAAACCCGGTGCGGAATTGGTGACGAAAGCCCTCGGCAAGGGCCTCATCATCAATTGCACGGCAGGCAATGTCCTTCGTTTCGTTCCGCCGCTGATCATTACGGAACAGGAAATCGATCAATTACTGAAGGGACTGGATGCGCTGCTCGTGGAATTTTAAGTGAAAAAGAGGGAAGACTATGGCTTTAAAAAATAAGGATCTCATTTCCATTCATGATTTAAGTGTAGGGGAAGTTGCCACCATTCTGGATGTAAGCCGCAAGCTGAAAAAGAAGCAGAAAATGGGAGAACCCCATGAATACCTGAAGGGGAAGACGCTGGCGATGATTTTTTCCAAGGCCTCGACCCGTACCCGGGTTTCCTTTGAAACCGGCTTCCATCAATTGGGCGGGCACCCCATCTATATGAGCGAAGCCACTTCCCAAATCGGACGCGGGGAACCGGTCAGGGATACGGCCCGCGTGTTGTCCCGCTATGTTGACGGGATCATGATCCGCACGTTTTCCCATGAAGCGGTCAAGGAACTGGCTGCCTATGCCTCTGTTCCGGTGATCAACGGGCTGACGGACCTTCTGCATCCGTGCCAGGCCCTGACGGATATGTTCACCATCATGGAATACAAGGAAGTCCTGAAGGGACGCAAGCTGGTCTTTGTCGGGGACGGCAACAACATGGCCCACAGCCTGATGTTTGCCTGCGCCAAGGTCGGAATGGACATGGTCTGTGCCAGCCCGAAGGCGTATTTCCCGGATCCCCAGGTTGTGGCCGATGCCCAGGAGGACGCCAAAATGACCGGCGCAACCATTACGGTCCAGGAAGATGTGCTGGATGCCGCCAAAGGGGCCGATGTCCTGTACACCGACGTATGGGCTTCCATGGGGGAGGAAGGAGAACGGGAGGTCCGTACCCGGGCTTTCCAGGGCTACCAGATCAACCAGGAGCTGCTGGACGTGGCGCGGCCGGACTGCATGGTCCTGCACTGCCTGCCGGCCCACAGAGGCGAGGAAATCACGGATGAGGTCATTGAAGGACCTCATTCCGCGGTCTTTGATGAAGCGGAAAACCGGCTCCATGTCCAGAAGGCCATCATGGCCCTGCTCATGAGCGAT
>CADBQR010000007.1 GCA_902796945.1 uncultured Acidaminococcus sp. | reverse complement strand
GAGACAAGGAGGATCGAACTCCTGACCTCTTGCATGCCATGCAAGCGCTCTCCCAGCTGAGCTATGCCCCCAACAGACTCATTTAGTTTACGACAAGAAACTGCTTTTGTCAAGCTATTTTTTACCGGCTGGCAGGGACCGGCGGTTCATTCGCCTGCGGCGCCTGTCCATCCAGGGATCGGATCCAGTCCAGAATGCAGGAATTGCTGGTAATCACGGGCAATTCCAGAATGGCCTCCAGGGCGGCCTTCTGCTCATACACCCTCCAGTTGGTGCAGCTGAGAAAGACAAGTTTTGCTCCAGCCTGATGGATTTTTTCCTTTTGTGACCGGACGAAAGAAAGGGTTTGCTCCGGCGCGATGGCCGCAATCTCCGGATCCTGTACAATGCCCATGCCTTGATAGCAGACCGGGTGAATGCCAAATTCACGCAGGGTCCCGGCAAAGAAGGTGTTGACGGAATCAATATACGGCGACAGAAAGGCCATGGGCGGATTGCCAGCCCCGTAAATAGCTTCTTCCACGCAGGAAAAGGCCGATGCCGCCGGGCAGTGCAGACTTTCCTGCATGGTTTCCTTCAGCTGTTGCGCCCCCTTTCTCCCATAGACGGCGGAAGCGGAAGTACAGCCGAAGACAGCCGCGGAAAATGGAATGATCCCGCGAAAAGAGGCCAGTCCCTTGGGCAGTTCCTTGTCCACCATATCCCGTTCGGCCTGTTCCCCCACTTCGTCCAGGTGCATTCGGCTGCTGTGGTAGGTCCAGTCGGCCGGCAGGCCGCAGCGCAGGTCCGTTTCCAGGGTCGTATCCGTATTCGGCACCAGTAAGGCCAGATGTTTCATGGTCATCCCCCCATTCTCCCTTATTTTTCTCTTTATACAAAATGGCAGGAGCCGATGTCAAACGCGGCCCTGTTTTGCCAGGAACCGTGGGAAAAACTGTCACCTTTGGCGCATTTTTCGAGCGAATGCAGGCAGCCCTTTTGCCACAATAAAAAGAACGGCTCCATCCCGCCGGCCGTTTTGCCGGTTTCATGATGGAGCCGTTTCCTGTTTTATTTACCGGTCATGCATCAGAAACTGTACCGGTAGCCGATGCCCCACTGCCACGGGGTGGCCACATCGCCGCCGTAGGTCTTTTCAACATCGATGTACAGATGGCTGGCCTTGCTGAGGTTCAGGTTGGCACCGACGCCGACTTCCCACCAGCCGCCGCCAAGGTCATCGCTGAACCTGGCTTTGGAGCCGTTGTAGGTCATGGTCACATCGGTATCACCATCAAAGTCATAGAGATAGGACGCTCTTGCATAGAGATGGCCTGCCTTGATGTCCTTGCCGACGCTAAAGCCCAGACGGCCGACAAAGCTGTCCGTGCTGTCGTGATGCACCTTGACGCCACGGTCGGTCGTATAATCTGCCGAATCCACGGTGCCATAGGTCAGTTCAACCTGCGGCTCGATCCAGAAGCCATTCTGGCCATGGAAGCGCTTGCCGTATTCAGCACTGAAGCTGAAGGCATCGTTATCGTAATCGGCAGACCCGGCGCCTCCACTGACGTTATAATCCGTATCCAGGTGGGCATACTTGCCGATCAGGTCGACGAAGCTGCCATCGTCACCCAGCCAGGATCCGTAGATGGCGAGTCCATCGTGGTCGTTATCCGCCGTGCCCCGGCTGAAGCTTGTCGTGCCGTCGGTCTTGCTGTAGGCGGCACCGACGGTCCAGTTTTTGCCCACCTTGTGGTCATAGCCGACCTGGTAGTAGTTGTACTGGTTCTTCATGTTCCGGGCGCCGTACTTGGCCTCGCCGCGAACCATACGGGCCCAGATGCCCTGCTGGCCTTCGCTGTCGCGGAGTTCACCGAGACGCTTGTTCATGTCGTTGTTTTCCTGGCGCCAGGTCATGATGTTCATCGTGGCCAGGGAAGCAATGCTCTCGTTTGTCACATTAGGCGTATAGGAAATGGTATCGGGGTCAATCTTTCCATTTGTAATGTCCGCACTCATGGCGCCCGCCAAAACGCCTTCATCCACTTCGACGCGCGTAGCCGCACTGAGCTCCTCGTAGCCTTCCATGGTTACGACATTGGCCAGTTTCTCCGCCTTGGAAGGATCCCGCAAAATGGCATCCCCAATGGGACCGGGTGCAGAAACCGTAATCTGGTGGGCCTCCTCATCGCCGGCTTTGACGACAACCCGGTTCGAAAGGCTCTGTGTCCGCACCACATCATGATTTCCCCTGAAATAATCCACGCTGACCTTCTGGTTTTCACCCTGCAGGTTCAGGGTGCCATGGTCCATGGAAACCGTTCCAATATGAAGCTCTTGCGCCTCAGGTGCCATATGGATGCGCCCATGGTCAAGCTTCAGGGTATTGACGAGGGAATCCCCGGTCACGGTCCAGGCCGCACCATTTTTCAAGGTAACGCCAAATCCCGTAATGGCATTGACGTCCCGGTCAAGGGCCACAAATTCCTTTCCCTGGTCAACACCATAGGAACGGCCTTTCCAGTAGGAATCCGGTCCGTTGAAGTTCAGGTCCACCACTGCGTCGATGACAGCGCCTCCTGTTTCCCCCTTTTCAGGATCCGGCGTATCAAAGCGCACATCCCCTTCCACAACGGTGCGTCCGTCTCCATAGGGATTGATGGAGGTATGGGAATAGCCGCGTACATCAATGGCCGTCGGGGCCTTGATGGTCACATTGCCTTCTGCGAGAAAATCCCCGTTGGAATAATTGAGAATAGCCGTATCGGGAGAGGTCACCTGAATCGTATCGGCCAGCAGCAGGACACGGGAACAGGCCTCCGGAGCGACACGGGTTTCCGTATTGTTTTGGATCCAGATTGCGGAAGCATCCCGGGAATCCGTTGCAACGGAAATCGTTTTTCCCTTGACTTCCAGGGTTGGCGGCGGCAGCTCACCGGGGGCAGTTCCCACGGCCAGGATTCCCGCATTGCCGGCACCGTTCAGTACGACGGATTCCGTACTGTCAGAACCAATGGTTACGGCCGTGTTCTCCCAGAGCCGCACGCCCTCCATTGCAATGGTCTTTCCCGTAAAATCGGCCTTTTTGGCACTTTCCGCACCATCCAGGATCAGGGCCGGAAGTCCTTCAGGGATGCCCTTTACCGACAGGTCCTCACGGGGATCCCCCACGGAAAAGGTATCCGGGACTTCACTCACCTCGTACACGTCACTGCCGACACGGGTCCCACCCAGATAACTGTTGGCGCCGGCGATGATTGGCCATGCCATCAGGCTGGTGAGGACAGCTGCTTCCAATACAAGTTTCTTTCTTCTCATCAACTGCATTCCTTTCTTCTTGCCATATTTATTTACAGATTATTCGTATTATTATTGATGTAATAATTGTTATCAGGTCCTGATCCATCCAACAATACGAATATCCATAAACCCTGACTATGCCGTTTGAGGCGTGTTATGGTCAAGTATACAGGAAACAGCAGAAAAAGGCAATCAATATGGGAATTATTTCGTACACAATGACGATGGAGAAAATCACTTTTATTCCCGATTATGATGCGAATTCTCCCGTTTAACCACTCTTTTCTCCCTTTAGAAAATAAAAACCTTTGGTTCCATTCCCCGCGGGTCCGAAAGCGGGCCAGACCAGGCACGAAAAAAGAGCAGGCTCCTGCCTGCTCTTTTTCAAAGCGTAACCGCTGATTATTTATCTTTGACCAGGGTCGTCCAGCCGTCTTTCTGGACCACCCGACCCTCTTTCATCAGACGCCCCAGGGCCCGTTTGAAGGCCGCTTTGGAGATATCGAAGACATCCTTGATGATTTCCGGTGGCGTATCGTCGGAATAGGGCATTGTTCCGCTGCGTTTCTGCAGCAGTGCCAGGATGCGTTCCGCGTCCTGGTCCATGGCAATTTCCTTGACTGGACGGAGGGACATGTCCACATGCCCGTCGGCACGGACAAAGGTGACCCGCCCCGTTACTTTCTGTCCGAAATCAAGGCGGCCCCCCGGCACTTCCGAGCGATGAATAAAGGCAATGTAGCGTTCCTTCGTCAAAAGGAAAAAACCGTCCTTCAGGATATTATAGACCGTACCGGTCAGTTCATCGCCGATTTTCACATTTGCTGCCGGAACAGAAGCCCGTTCCATATCCTCTTCCACCCGCATGGTCACGGCCTGCCGTCCCGATTTGTCCCGGTAGAGCCTGACCCAGATGAGCTGTCCCTCTGAAACGTGACTCCGCATTTCACTGTACGGGAGGAACACGCCCCTTTCGGCGCCGATATCAACAAATCCACCACTGTGATTGACGGACAGGACCCGGACGTAGCCAAGCTGGCCTTCCCGCATCTTCGGCAGCTTCATGCTTGCCGTAATCCGGTTCTTGGCATCCAGATAGAGCTGGACCTTGACTGTATCCCCCACGGCAACAGGATGGATCTGCTGGTGCTTATGGAGCAGGATATCATCGGAAGTATTTCCCGTCCCTGCATCCAGGAACACGCCCTGCTCGTTGGCACGGACCGCCTTCAGTTCGCAGACGTCGCCGACGCGGTATTTCCCCACGGTTTTCACCGCTGCCGCTTCCTTCATCTGTTTCATGCTTCCTCGCTCTCTGTTTCCGTATAGGCTTCAGACGGGGCATCCGCCCAAAGCTGCTCCAGATTGTAGAAATTCCGTTCACTTTCCCGGAAAATATGGGCCACGCAGTCACCGTAATCCATAAGGATCCAGTTTCCTTCGGTATAGCCTTCCTTATGGGCGGGAAGGGTTCCCTTTTCGGCCAGTTTATCTTCAATATTATCGGCAATGGCTCGTACCTGGGTGGCACTGTTGGCCGAGCAGATCATAAAATAGTCCGTTACAGGGGAAAGTCCCTGCATGTTGAGCAGCAGGATATCCCTCGCTTTCTTATCGGCAGCAGCGGCTGCCACGGCATTTGCTAATTCCTTGGAATTCATCAGATCACTCCTTTTTATTAAATCCTGGTTACTTTTTTATGGGGAATCCCCAGTTCATCCAATGTTTTATTCACCAGGGATGGCGTTGTCACCCAGTAGCTGACCTCATCAATGGTCTTGAAATCCCCATACAGCATGAGGGACTTCATGGAATTTTCCCCAAAGAGGCGGAAGCAATTGGCGGCCCGCACCATGGTGATAAAATCCATATCCGTATCGACGTAATTCAGCGCCGTATTGATGATCATCGGCAGCTTGACCATGTTGGAAAGGGTGAAGAACTGGCTGGCCAGGGCCTTCATGAACTTCTGTTGTCGTTCCACGCGGCCGATGTCGCCCATTTCGTCATGACGGAAACGGACGTACTGCCCCGCTTTGTTGCCATCCAGATGCTGGTATCCTTTCTTCAGATGGATCTTGAGGTTAGCGTAGGGATCTTCGTAATCCATATTGCTGTCCACGAAGAGATCCACCCCGCCCAGCATATCCACGACCTTGATAAAGCCCTGCCAGTCCACCACCATGTAGTGGTGAATGGGGATCTGCAGCAGATTGGAAACGGTCTGCATGGATTTTTTGGTCCCGCCGTACGCATAGGCCGCGTTGATTTTATCGTGGCCGCGGTGTCCGGGAATGGTGACCCATGTATCACGGGGCAGTCCCAGAATGGAAATCCGCTTGTTGTCCGGATCGAAGCTGACGAGCATCATGGAATCGGTCCGTTTCGGCACGTCCGGATTATTCATATCCTCGCTGTCGCCGTCATCCTTGCCGAGCAGCAAAACATTGATACGGCTGGACAGGGTTTCATCACTGATTTTCTCTTCTTCCTGGGCAACTTTTTTTTCATCGGCCCGGAAAAAATGATCATACAAGGTAACACCGGCGGTAAAACCGGCAATCCCGATTCCGATGAGCAGGATGACGAGGAAGAAGACCCGGCCGATACGGAGACGTCTTTTTTTCTTTTTATGGCCTTGTTGGTTTTCGTTCATGATTCCTGATCCTACTCCTTCTTCTGTTGCTTACCGGCGAGAACGAGTTCGTTGTACCCTTCCAGGCAGTCGGGGTGAATGAGCAGGTGCTGAGCCAGAAGATAGTCCATGGTATTGGCATAGGCGGCAATCATGGCTTTATCCAGGCCTTCCCGGACCATCTGCCGCATGGCGCCCACCGTGGCAAAATCACGGTGCGGCTCCACAAGGTCGGCCAGGTAGATGACCTTGGCCAAAAGGCTCATATGGGGTGCGCCCGTTGTATGCCAGCGGATGGCATCAAGGATTTCCGGGTCCTCCACACCAAAATCCTCCCGGGCATAATAGACGCCCAGTTTGGCATGGAGCAGAATGGGCTGGTTCCGTTCAATTTCGTCAACGGGAATCCCCAGTTCAGCGGCCTTATCGACAAACTCCCGGGTTGGGATCTTGCGGGCACAGTCATGAAGCAGTCCGGCGATGGCGGCCTTTTCCTTGTCCGCACCATAACGGGAAGCAATTTCCACGGCCGTGTCACAGACACCGATACTGTGCTCGAAGCGTTTGGTCGGCAGGCTGGCGCGCAGTTTATCCTTCATTGCTTGAAACTTCATCTTCCAATTGTCAACTCCTTACTTGCAGAGACCGAAAAAAAGAAGAGGCCCCTACCGACGGTAGAGGTCTCTCTGTCTAATATACTCCACTACTGCCTTCGGTACAAATTGATCGACGGGCTTTCCATCATACAGACGCTTTCGGATGTCCGTCGAGGAAATATCCATTTCCTCCGCATCGACCCATACGAATTTCTTCAGGCCCTTCCCGGCCAGGTAACGGGACACTTCATCATGGTGCGCAGCATACCCGGGCCGCCCCACGGCCACAAAGGTGCAGTACCGCATGGTTTCCCGGATCCGGTACCAGGTGGACAGGGCTTCCGCCGAATCCCCACCGATGATGAAATACAGGTCATACAGGCGATGCAGGCGCCGGTACAGGGCACGGACCGTATCGTACGTATAGGAAGGTCCCTTGCGGCGCAATTCCAGATCGGAAACAAGAAAGCGCGGTTCCTCCCGCGTGGCCAGAATGGTCATGGCAAGGCGATCGCCGGCGGGTGTACTTCCTGCCGTCTTATGGGGCGGGATCCGATCAGGAATGAACAGTACCCGGTCAAAAGAAAGGGCCTTCATGGCAGCGAAGGCAACCATCAAATGTCCATTATGAATGGGATCAAAGGTGCCTCCCATAATGCCCAGACGCTGACGGCGCATCGCAATTCCTCCCTGATGACAGTCACATTACGGTTAATTATATCAATTTAGTTCCCGATTCACAAGAAAAACAGCGACTGAAATCGTGATATTTTGGTGAAAAGAACGAACAGGGCAACCAACAGGGAAGGAGGCATCCAGCAGGTTCCTCCTTCACAAACGATGCTGAAAACCGCCTTTGGCATTTGGCGGCTGTGGGGAACTGAAGACATGGGAGGTTGAACTTTACCTCACATTCAGGAGGGCAGTCTGAGATCGTGCCAAGATAAGCCCCCACCGCACGCGGCCTCTTCCCTTTAATGGAAACCGCAGGGGAACGCAGAAAGCCGCCAACGGACAACCACCAAAAGGCATTCAGGTCTCAATTGCACCTGCCGCCAGGACTTGGTCCACAAGGCTGCCTTTCTGCCACTTTATTGTGGGGCACACAATCACAAAAATAAGGTGCCGCGGAAAGCGACACCTTATTTTTTATTTCATGACCCATTCATGGACCGAATCCTTTTGGTTATCCGTCCAGTAGGCCCGGTTCATGCTGTCCAGATGTTCTTCCGTCCAAAGACCGGGCAAACCTCCGGTATGCCAGAACAGGGCGTTCCCATCACCGGCAATCTTTCCCTTTTCCACCAGGTCGATGAAACCATGCAGGACCTTGCCGGTGTAGCAGGGATCGGTAAAGATGGCCTCCGTCCCTGCCAGCAGCTTTATATAACGCTGCGTTACGGGATCCGGTTCATTGTAGCCGGTTCCGCCGTAGCACTGGCCATCCTCCCCCGTTTCCAGATGAATATCTTTCGCCGTGACGGTGAAGCCCATCTGGAATTGCCGGCTCAATTGATTGATCAGCGTTACACATTCCTCAAGGGGATGGTAATCGGGGCGAATGGGAATCCCGATGACCTCAAAGGGGGCATGGTAATATTTCGCGCCAGCCCACAATCCGGAAAAGGTCCCCGTGGACCCGTAGCCAACGACAAGATATTTGACAGTCACCTGCTGTTCCTTCATTTGCCGCATCACTTCGTCCACGGCCCGGACATAGCCACAGGCTCCCAGGACCGTTGAGCCCCCCGTGGGCACAATCAGGACCTTGTCCCCTTTTTTGGCATATTCCGCGACAATGCGGTCCGCCGTTTCCTGCAGGAACTGGTCTTTGGCAGCTTTCTGCTGACTTGCCGGCAGCTTGTCAGCAGCGGACAGGTCACAGTAATGAAGATCAACGCCCATCAGCCGGTCCAGCAGGACGTTGCCGGACATTTTTCCCGGTTTCTTCCCCTTCAGCACAAGAATGGGCTTCAAACCATAGCGGATGGCTGCCGCTGCCGTCAGCCGTCCATGGTTGGTCTGGACCCCGCCAAATGTCAAGAGGGCCGTATACCCATGGTCCAGGGCATATCTGACAATATAATCCAGTTTGCGGGTCTTGTTGCCCCCAAAGGCCAGGCCGGTCAGGTCATCCCGTTTGATATAGAGCTTCCCCTTGCCCAGCTTTTTGGTCAGGGCCGGCATGAATTCCAGCGGCGTTTCCAGAAGACCGGTATGTACGTATTCCAAGTCCTCGATTTTCATACAATTACTCCCTCCCAGCATTGAAACAGGCGTCCTGACGGGTCCCGCCGCGTCAGGCAGCATCCGAAGAATCCTTCTCACTACCCTGAGTATAGCCACCGGTTCAGTGAAAAGTCAACTCCGCAGACCGTCCCTGTTCCAAATGGCAAGGGCTTGAAAATTGGAGATTCCTGAAAGAACAATAAAAATCCCGGAACAGCTGCCAAAGGCAGCCATTCCGGGACGGGGGCAAAATCAGGCCATTTCGGCGTTGACGTGGCCAGCCGTGCTTCCCTCGGAAGACGGGGTCCGGCCAATCCAGTTCTTTCCATGGACGACGCGGGCAATGATCATGGCAAGTCCCGTATCGCCGGTTACATTCAGGGCCGTAGCCGGGGCATCCATGATGGTGCCGATGAGGACCATGATGGGAATGGAAACCGTGGGGAATCCGAAAACAGAGACAATCAGGATTTCCGCAATGAAACCACCCGTGGGAATGCCGCCCATAATTACGGAAGCAATGACGGCAATCACAACGGACATGATGAGGTTATGAGGCGTTACATAATTCATTCCCAGGACCGAGCATAACAGGGCTACTTTCAGGATCTGCAGCATGCAGGCGCCATCTTTATGCAGGTTTGCGCCGAGGGGAATGGCAAGGTCCGCAACATCACTGGGAATGCCGATTTGTTTTGCATGCATCAGATTAACCGGAAGGGTGGCCGCCGAAGAGCAGGTACCCAGTGCGGTCAGGGTCGGAGCGGCCGCTCCTCTCCACCATCTTCTTACGCCTTCCATACCGCCGCCGATATAGGCTTCAACCGTTTGGGAAACGACATAATAGAAAAGCATGGAAACAGCAGCCAGGATCAGCGCCTTGGAAAGAGGACCCACTACCTGGTTCCCATATTTGCCAATCAGGATGGCAAAGTAGCAGCCCAGGCCGAGGGGCGCCAGTTTCATGACGATGTCGATGACATTGACAATCACCGCGGTCAGATCGTCCATGGCCTTTACAATGGCCTTTCCCTTACTGCCGGCCTTGATGATGGCAATGGAAAAGATAATGGTAAAGACAATCAGGGCCATCAGGTTGGCCTTGGAGAACAGCTTCGGGAAATCACCAACCGTGAACATGGACAGTACATTGAAGCTGCCGGAGGCATCCTTGATATCCTTCGTCATGTCCAGTACCACGCCCTGACCCGGGTCGAAAAGGATAGCCGGGACCATCATGAAGAGGCAGGCAATGATTCCCGTGGCAAAAGTACCGACAATGAAAGTCGTCATGATTTTCTTCAGTTTGGACAGGTCATCCATTTTGGCAATGGCTGAACTGAGGGAACAGAAAATCAAGGGGGCCACGCAGCAATACAGCAGGTTCAGGAACGTATCTGCCAGCGGCTGCAGCACGGAAGCGCCTTCGCCCCAGTACATTCCAATGACACCACCAATGATCATGGCAGCAACCAGGATAAATGAAGATTTATACGTTTTCCAAATCTTTCCCATGATATAACTCCTTTATCAGGCATACCGGAAAGGCGGGAAATCGAAGCCCCTCACAACGCGCTGGTTTCATGCATCGGCATGACGGTACCAGACGGTCCGGTGCTTTCCCGGAACGGGTCGTTTGCCTTCCGGCGGTATTTATTTATAAACGATTTCAATAAACGGTTCCTTCCTTTAAGGTTCATTCAAAGGTCCGTCAGTTCAACGGATTTCCCTTGTCCGTTCCGTAAAAGGAGGATTTTCCAGCAGAAGCGGCTTTTTGGATCAATTCACGATAATAGGCATATCCCTGTTCCGACAGGGTCGTCCCCCCACGGCCGCGGGACACTTTCAGCCAGCCGTTGTGCTGAAGGGTCTGCAGGGCCAGGCGGACTTCATGTTCCGAAATGGCATATCCCCGCTGGGCACAGGCACTGACAATTCCCTGCCGTCCCAGGCCCTGGTGCTGACCATACAGCTCACCCAGGGCTTCCATGACCTGCCATTCCTGAGGCAGCAAGGTTCCCACGGCGGGGGAAGAAGGCAGCGGATCGGCAGTGCGCCGATAATGGAACTGTTCCGGAAGATCCTCCAGTTCCACCCGGCTGTAGCCCATGTATCGAAGGTAGGCAATGCAATTATGGAGTTCCCGGATATTGCCAGGCCAACGGTGTTGCAAAAGAGCCGCCCTTGCCTGGTCGCTCATGTGGAAGGAAACGCCCATGGAGCGGCAGAAATAATCGGCCAGCGGCAGGATGTCCTCTCTCCGGTCCCGAAGCGGGGGAAGCCTCAGGGGAATGACGTTCAGCCGGTAATAGAGGTCGGTCCGGAACTTGCCTTCCTTTACCAGGTTCAGCAGGTCCTCATTGGATGCGGACAACACCCGCACATCGATGGGAATCGGCTCCACGGAACCGATGCGGACAACTTCGCGTTCCTGAAGGACGCGGAGCAGTTTGGCCTGGAGGGAAGGACTCATCGTTTCGATTTCGTCAAGGAAGAGGGTTCCCGTGTGGGCACATTCAAAGAGTCCAGGTTTGCCCTTTTTGCTGGCCCCCGTAAAGGCGCCTTCCGTATAACCGAAAAGCTCGCTTTCCAGGAGGGTTTCTGTCAGTGCCGCGCAGTTGACGGCAATGAAGGGGCCTTCTTTCCGGGCGGACGCGTTGTGAATCGCCTGGGCAAACATTTCCTTGCCCGTCCCGCTTTCCCCGACGATGAGCACGGAAGCATCATTGCCGGCCATCCGCCGGGCAATGGTCCGGGCCTTTTCAATAGCCGGACTGCTGCCAAAAATATCATCGAAGGTGTAATGTGCCTGGTAGGGTTTTTTCGTCTTTTGCAGGCGCAGGGAGCTTTGACGATGTTCCTCCTCGTCAAACCGCTGCAGCGTAGCAAAAGCGCCCAGCGACTGATTCCGCAGTTCCAGCAGTTTAATGGAAACACTCAGTTCCTGGCCATGCCATTCAATCAGGCTGGCCCCTTCCGGCCGGGTTCCAAAAAAGGAGATTTCCGGAAGCACTTCCCCTGCAGGCTTTCCAACAAGGCCCTTGGCGGGGATCCCCAGCATT
The DNA here is from genome assembly GCA_902796945.1 of uncultured Acidaminococcus sp. Classification (GTDB taxonomy): domain Bacteria; phylum Bacillota; class Negativicutes; order Acidaminococcales; family Acidaminococcaceae; genus Acidaminococcus. The sequence continues at coordinate 6,818 of CADBQR010000007.1, read as the reverse complement.
TCCTGGGCGGCCCGGTTGACCAGGTTGACGCACCCGTTGCTGTCCACGCAGACAATACCGGCATCAATGGTATCAAGGATGATCTTCAGCTTGCTTTCCGTGGAAAGTTTATCAGCAGACAGCTTCTGGAGGGAGTAATCCACTTCCGCCAACCGCTCCGTATAGCGGGCAAACTCACGGCTGTCCAAAAACAGGGGAGATCCCAGTTTCAGTGCAATTTCACTGATGGTATTGGCGCTGAGCCAGCGTACTCCCAGGTCAACGACGGTCAGCCCTTCCCGTTCTGGAAAGGAAACCGGCTGCAGGACAAAGGCAAGGTGAGCTTCCGGTACCGGCTTGACTTCCGGTGCGTAGGGAGTAAAGCTGATATTGGAAATACCCAGATGGTACAGCTGGGAAATACTTTCCAGCGCCATATGGATATTCTGGTTTACCAGAAGCGCCTCCGTCCCGGCAGGATAGGACTGAAGCTTACGGATCATTTCCTTGGTGAAGGTAACGGAAGACTGTACCATCCGTTCCTCGTCGGGCAGGAACGCCCGAGCCCATGGATACCGGGCCAATTCATAGCTTGTGCAGGTATTCAGGTAGAGGTCGCAGGTGGTCATATTCCGGAGGGTTTCCTCTTCCAGGCTGTATACGTTGATTTCTGCCTCGTTTCCAAAGAGGTGATTCAGGATCCGTCCGTAAAAAGCCGCCATTGGTGAGGACTGGGAAATGATTCCAATGCGTTTTTTCATGTTGTTTCCTCCTTCGTGTTCACCATTGCGGCCTTTCCGGACAATTTTACTTTTTATTTCATGATCAGCTCATGAACGGAATCTTTTTCCGGATCGCTCCAGAAGATTTCATTCATGCTGTCCAGATGTTCTTCCGTCCACAGGCCGGGCAGTCCGCCGGTGTGGAGCATAATGGCGCCGCCATCCTGGGCAATCTTGCCCTTTTCGATCAGGTCGATGAATCCATGCAGGACCTTGCCGGTATAGCAGGGATCCGTGAAGATGGCTTCCGTTTCTGCCAGCATCTTGATATACCGCTGGGTAATATGGTCCGGGGCGTTATAACCAACGCCGCCGTAGAAATTCTCGCCTTCACCCATTTCCAGATGCAGGTCATCCCGGGTGACGGTAAAGCCCATTTCAAACTGCTTGCTGACCTCGTTGATAAGGTCAACACATTCATCAATGGAATTGTATTCCGGTTCGATTGGAATCCCGATGACTTCAAAGGGAGCATGATAGTATCTGGCACCGGCATATAACCCGGCAAAGGTACCCGTGGAACCGTAACCGGCTACGAGGTGCTTTGCTTCAATATGCTGGTCCTTCATCTGCTGCATGATCTCGGGAATTGCCTGGACATATCCGCAGGCTCCCAGGACCGTGGATCCTCCAATGGGAACCGACAGGACCTTTTCGCCTTTTTTAGCATATTCCGCAATGATCCGGTCCGCCGTTTCCTTCAGGAACCGGTCCTTGGCTGCTTTCTGCTGATCCGCCGGCAGTTTATCAGCGGCTGACATATCGCAGTAATACAGGTCAACACCCATCAGGCGGTCCAGCAGGACGTTGCCGGACATCTTCTCCGGCTTCTTGCCCTTCAGGACCATAATGGGCTTCAGGCCGAAACGAATGGCAGCAGCTGCGGTCAGACGGCCATGGTTCGTTTGCGTGCCGCCGAAGGTCATCAAAGCGGTATAGCCATTGTCCAGAGCGTATTTGACAATGTAATCCAGCTTACGGGTCTTGTTGCCGCCCATGGCCAGTCCGGTCAGGTCATCCCGTTTAATGTAGAGATTCCCCTTGCCCATTTTTTTGGTCAGGGCCGGCATGAATTCCAACGGGGTGTTCAAAAGGCCAGTGTGTACGCGTTCCAAATTTTCGATTTTCATAACAGGTTCATCCTTTCATCAGTTGAATAAGTAGCTTGACCATTCACTTTTCATCGAACGAAATCAGGACGAGCCGTACAAGTCATCTTGAGTATAGCCGTTGTGTCAACAAAAAGTCAATCAAAAATGGGATAAAATCGGAGTTTAAACAGGATAATTATTTAATTGTATCCTATTTATTCCTATTTTATCCTGTTTATTTTTCTCCCGGTTACCAGTTTTTTCACGTTCCCGAAAAAGGACTGTCTTACCTCGTTCCCTTCCATCCGCATAAAAGCTCGTTTTTTTCATAGGGCTCGCACTTTTTAATTGGAAAAACAAAAACTGGCACGTTTTTTGCTTCTATAAAAAGTGAGCGAACCGAAGCATGTACAAGTCCTAAAAATTCAATCCCCCTTTCCGGCAATGGAAGTGCTGACGAAGGCACTTCAAAAAAGGACAGCTGTCCGTACAAGTCACCCATTTATGCCGCTGAACGGGGTCACAAGGAGGCCAGGCAATCGAGACAGACTTCATTGGAAGCAACGAACGGAGCTGCCGCAGAATTGCGGCAGCTCCGTTTTTGCGTGATGGACGGTTTGCTGCGCCATGCCGTATTCTTTGGATAAAACGATTCATACCAGCCACTGGCCACAAATCGCAAAAGGGCCGGCGCCTTGCGCCGGCCCTTTATTCATTGGCTCCTATTCGTTGATCTCACAATGGATGGCAGCCAGCCTCTCATCGACAAAAGGCCGCTCCCATTTCTTGGTGCTACGGATATCGGCAAAGAGATGGTCCTCATGTTCGCCCACCTTTTTGGCATTCTGCAGGATTTCTTCCGCATGTTCCGGCTGAATGACCAGGACCCCGTCTCCATCACCGGTAAGGATATCGCCGGGACGAATGATGACACCGCCAATGGAGATGGTCGTGTTGATTTCCCCGGGCCCGTTCTGATACGGCCCGTTGGGCGTCGTGGCTACATAATAGACGGGAAACGGAAGATGTTCCAGGGGTTCCTTATCCCGAATGGCGCCGTAAACAACAATACCGGCAACGCCCCTTTCCATGCAGTATGTTGACATCAGTTCCCCTACAATGGCCCTTTCCGTATAGCCGCCGGCATCAATGACAATGATATCGCCCGGCTCTGCCAGGTCCATTGCCTTATGATACATCAGGTTATCCCCCGCGGGCACACGGACCGTAAAAGCCGGCCCCAGAAGGGGTACGCTGTTTACGGGACGCAGGGAACTGGGCAGCGCCGACATCCCGTTGACCACGTCATCGATATTGGCAACGGGCACCCCCCTGAATTTTTCAATCAGCGCTTTATCCGGTCTCTTAAACGTTTTATTGATGACACAACCAATATTTGCCATTTCTGCAGTCTCCCCTCATATTATTTGATCATATTCGGCAGAACCATCACGATCTGCGGTACATAGGTAATCAGTAGCAGGATCACGATACTGGAAACCAGGAACGGATAGATTTTCTTGCATACTTCCGCCACCGGAATATCGGCAATGTTGCAGCCGACGAACAAGTTGATGCCCACCGGCGGGGTAACCAGGCCGATTGCCATATTGACGGTCAGGAACACACCGGCCTGAATGAGGTCAACACCGAGCCGTTTCAGGACGGGGGCCACAATCGGGATCAGGATATAGAACGCGGAGTTCGGTTCCAGGAAGCACCCGGCAATCAGGAATATGACATTCAGCAGCAGGAGAATGGCATACTTATTGGTGCTGAAGTCCAGGATGGCACTGGTCAGGTCCCCGGCGATATGGCTGGTGGACAGGATCCAGGCAAAAATCGACGCACAGCCGATGATATACATGACGGTACCGGAAGAGACGGCCGCTTCATAGAAAATCTTGGGCAGGTCCTTCCATTTGATTTCACGGTAAATGAACATGCCCACGAAAAAGGAATAAATAACCGAAACTGCAGCCGCTTCCGTCGGTGTAAAGATCCCGCTGTAGATCCCGCCCAGGATGATGATCGGAGTGAGCAGGCCCCAGCTGGCTTCCTTCAGGGCATGCATCCGTTCGGACAGGGAAGCCTTCGGCAGCCGCTTGATGTTCTTATCGTTGCGGGAAGACCACATGGCGGCCACAATGAAGGAAATACCGACCAGGATACCGGGAATGACGCCGCCGGCAAAGATTTTACCTACCGACACGTCCGTGATGGACGCATAGGCGATAAAGGCAATACTGGGAGGAATGATGATACCGATTGCGCCGGAAGAACTCATCAGCGCCGTTGCCATGGCCTTGTTGTAACCGGCCTTTTCCATGGCAGGAATCAGGATGGAGCCCAGGGCGGCAACGGTTGCCGGACCTGAACCGGAAATGGCCGCGAAGAAGCAGGATACGATGACGACGATGGAAATCAGGCCGCCCTTCGTATGTCCCACAAAAGTCCTGGCCAAATCAATCAGGCGCTGGGAAATGCCGGCATAGTTCATGATGACCCCGGCCAGAATGAAGTAAGGAATGGCCAGCAGTACAAACTTGCTCATGGCGGCGTACATCGTACCGGGGAACATGGCGAAGGGGAAATCCCCAACCAGGAGCCCGATGGCCGTCGACAGGCCCAGGGAAACTGCAATAGGAACGTTGCAGAGGATCAGCAGGAAAAACAAGCCAAAGATGCAGAAGCCTATCATTTCACTTCACCTGCTTTCTTCAGGAGCTTGATCTGATGGTAGCCGGACTCAACGACACGGATCAGGATGAGCGCCGCGCCTACGGGCATCGACAATCCCTGTACATACTGGGGAAGGTGAAGGCTCGGCGTATAGGAATGAAGGGCGATCTGCTGCTGCACCATTTCGATGCCATAGACCAGCAGGATCAGCATCATGATGACGGAAGAGAGCGTAGAAATAATGACAAAGAGCGGTTTGAATTTTTGGGGCAGCTTATCGACAAAATAGCTCATGCCAAGATGGGCACAGCATTTATATCCCTCGGCAATCCCCAGCATGCTCACCCAGGTGAAAGCAATGATCGTGATTTCCTCCGTAAAGGAAAAGGACTTGGCCAGTGAACGGGCCACCACGTTGATGAAAGTCATTACGGACATGAAGGCGAGCAGGATGCATATACAGATAAGTTCAAATTTATCAAAGAGCTTCGATAACATCATATCCCCTCCTACTATGCTATCGGATAGAGTAATTACAGGGCAGAAACGGTAGTTTCATACGCGTATCTGCCCCGTAAAGGAAGCTGTCAGAACTTATACCCCATGGAGTTCAGGACTTCATCGGTCAGCTCACCGCGGAATTGTTCATACACCGGTTTTACGACTGCCTTGAACGCGTTGATCTGTTCAGGGGTCAGGACCGTGATCTGCATTCCCTTATCCTTGAATTCCTTGATGATCTTTTCATCGTTGGCGCGCGATTCCTTTACTTCCTTGGCGCAGGCATTCTTAGCGGCTTCTTCAAAGATCTTCTTGTCCTCATCGCTCAGGCTCTTCCAAACCCTGGAGCTGCAGCTGAGAATGATGGGATCGTAAGCGTAATTCCAGACAGTCATGTATTTCTGGACTTCATGGATCTTGCCGGCACGAATGAAATCGTACGGATTTTCCTGTCCGTCAATGGCGCCCTGCTGAAGGGCGGTAAAGACTTCCGAGAAACTCATCGTCACCGGGTCGGTGCCCAGCATCTTATACAGGGCCGTATACTGCGGAATGCTGGGGATACGGATCTTCAGTCCCTTGATATCTTCCGGAGTCGCTACGGGGCGCTTATTGTTGGTCAGCTGTCTGAACCCGTTTTCGCAAAGGCCCAGGACATGGCAGCCCTTGGCTTCCATCAGTTTGGCAATCATTTTTCCGCCCGTACCGTTGTTGAACACGATCTTGTCTACGTCCTTGTTGCCATTGGGGAACAGCCAGGGCATACTGACAGCGCCCAGTTTCGGTTCCAGCGCCGCCGCAATCATGGTGGAATGCATATCGATGTCCGTGGTACCGTTCAGCAGCATTTCAACACCCTTGATCTGGTTGCCACTGGATAACTGTTCATTCGGGTAAATGGAAATCTTGTAACGGCCCTTGGTCTTTTCCTCAACCTCTTTCTTGAATTCCTTGGCCGCGGTCATCCAGACACTGGATTCAGAGGTCGTCACGTTCATACGCAGTTCCTTGCTTTTTGAGGAGTTGGACGATTTCCCGCACCCCGTTGCCAGAAGGGCGATCGAACTGAGGATCACAAGCCCTAACTTCAAATTCCTTTTCATAATCACAGCCTCCTTTAACTACCAATAGACGGACCATTTAGAAAAGTCTGTCAATTTCCGTTGTCTTAAGTATAAATTCCTCTTTATTATTTGTTAAATGCTTATTTAAAATCAGATTTATTTGAAAAGTGAATAGATAATGGAAATTCCGCGCCCCACCTCAATCGACACCCCTTTTTGCGCAAAAAAAAAGCGGGCTGCCTGTAAAGACAGCCCCCCTTTCAATCCGTTCCGATGCCTTCTTCCCGATACCGGAACCCGCTCTCCTCAAGCCGCTTCTTGAAAAAGGCCAGGAAAACAGTGGCTTCCGGGGAAAGGGTCCGGTCCTTCTTTTTGACAAGGGCCAGGTTCATTTTCAGGCGGGGATCCCGCAGCGGCCGGGCGGTCAGTTCCTGCCGGACCCGGGTGACAATCGCGCAGGCCTTCCGCGGCAGCACGGCAACCCCGTAGTTTTCCTCCACCAGGGCCAGCATCAGCTCCTGCTCAATGGTTTCGAAGACGATATGCGGTGAAATCCCTTTTTCCCCAAAACCGTCGAGCAGCTGGTCATGGACGAGGTAATCGCTGTTATAGATGATCAGCCGGGCGTCCCGGAGGTTCTCATAGGTCAGGACATCTTTTTGCGCCAGGGGATGGTCCTTTCGCATAATGATGCCGTGCAGGTCCTGGTCGAACCAGAG
>CADBQR010000006.1 GCA_902796945.1 uncultured Acidaminococcus sp. | reverse complement strand
CTATCAATCCATGAGCGGGGACGCCGAGGAGGGGCGCTCTTCCTTCAGCATGAATGGCGGGTTCCTGCGCGTCCACAGCGGTGACGTGCTGTATGTGACCAATACGGACTGTGAAATTTCCTTAAATGGGGTTGCGGTGACGAAGGACGATCCAAAGGCTGCCTTTCTGCGGGTCGTCGGAAATTCGGCTTCCCGCGGCTGGGGAGAGGCCGGAAAAAATGGCGGCCGTGCCGAAGTGAGGACGGAAAACCAGCTGCTTTCGGGAAACCTCGTGGTGGATACGGCGTCCCGCGTCGATCTGACACTGGGCAAAGATTCCACACTGGAAGGCGCTGCTATCCTGGAGAAAAATACGGCCGGCAGTATTGACGGGTATGGAATCCATATGACCATCGAAGACGGAGCCGTCTGGGAAATGACGGGGGATTCCGTTGTGACAACCCTGGATAACCGGGGCACCCTTCATAAAAATGGTCATACCCTGACGGTACTGAAAAAATAGAATTGCAATAAAAAATGGAAAGCATAGAATGATAGGAGAGTCATTCTATGCTTTTTTCTTTATAAGGGGGAAAAACGTATGCGCGTCGTGAAAAGCGGCTTCTTTTCAGTCCTGCTGCTGGCTGCTGTCATGGCAGCGGCTCTTTTGACAGGTGGTTGCAGTGGGAACGTGTCAGCTCCGGAACCGGCTCCCAAAAGCAGTGGAAAAGAAATCGTCATGGCCGTCGGGGATGGGGAATTGTCACTGCCCGTTGAAAATACAACCATTCGCCTTTATTATCACCGTCCTCAGGACTGGCAGCCGGGGAATCCTGTTTTTGTCATGTTCCATGGGGAAAAACGGAATGCAGAAGCCCTTCGGGATGGGCTGAAAGCGGCAGCAGACCAGCATCATGTCCTTCTGGTCTGTCCCCTTTTTGATGAATCGCACGATGGCGGCAGCTATGGATATGCCCTTGCCGGCATGGCGGAAAGGGAAAAGGGAGCGCTCCGCATTCGCCCGGAACGGGACTGGCTGTTTCCGGTTATTTCCGATTTGGCAAAAGCGGTACGGAAAGCCGCAGGTGCCTCCCAGGGCCTGATTGTCTATTGCGGGCATTCGGCCGGTGCCCAGATGCTGCATCGCTATTTGCTGTTTGGCCATCCGGACCCTGACATTGCCTATATCGTGGCCAATGCGGGATGGTATACGTTTCCAGATGAACAAGTTGCCTTTCCCTATGGGCTGGGGAACCTGCCCGGGGAAAAAGGAAGGGGGGATCGCGTCTTTTCCCTGGACGTGACCCTTCTCTTGGGAGAAGCGGATACGAAACGGGGCGCGTCCCTTCGTAAATCGGAAGCCGCCGACCGACAGGGTGCCAACCGTCTGGAACGGGGACAGCATTTTTATGAAGCCTGCCGGAAGCGTGCAGAAGCAGCGGGGGTTTCCTTTGCCTGGAAACTGAGGACTGTCCCCGGTGTCGGTCACGATGCCGTGCGCATGGGAGAAGCCGGCATGGCGCTGATCCGGTGAAACAATAAGACAGGACCATCTGCCTCCAGAAGCCCTTTTCAGTGCCGGAACTAATCGAAAAAGCAAAAATATGATAGAATGAACGAAGAAATCTTTTGTACCAGTTGAAACAATTGACCCTGCTGGCAGTCCTGCCTGGAAAAAGACGTTGACGGTTTTTCTGCAGCGGGGTCAGAAAGTGTTTCTCCGGGGGAGGAGACGCTGGAATGAACAATAAACGAAGCCTTGATATGACCCATGGCCCCCTGGTGGGCAAAATTTTGCTCTTCAGTCTGCCCGTCATGATGACAAGCCTTCTCCAGGTGGCTTTCAATGCGGCCGATGTCATTGTTGTCGGCCAGTTTGCCGGATACAGCAGCCTGGCCGCTGTGGGGAGTGCTGCACCGACGATCTTTCTTTTTATCAACCTGCTTGTGGGAATTTCCGTTGGCGTCAATGTCCTCATTGCCAACTACATCGGTGCCGGTGGGAAGGAACGGGAAATTTCCGCGGCCCTTCATACTTCCATCGCCATTGCCATCGTCGGCGGGATTATCCTGGGAGGTCTGGGGATTTCCCTCATGCCGGCCCTCCTGGACTGGATGCGGACGCCTTCCGATGTGTACCCCAAGGCACTGCTCTATATGCGCATCTACTTCATGGGAACCATGTTCCTTATGGCCTATAACTATGGAACGGCAGCCCTGCGGGCCATTGGGGATACGCAGCGGCCCCTTTTGTTCCTGGTCATCAGCGGCGTGACAAATGTCATCCTGAACCTGTTATTTGTGGTCCTCTTCCGCATGGATGTGGCCGGTGTTGCCCTTGCCACGGTCATCAGCGAGGCCCTGAGCGCGTATCTGGTCCTGCACTGCCTGTCAAAGGAAAAGGGCCCCTGGCGTTTTGACCGACGCTGTCTCCGCATTGACCGGAGAAGTTTTTATGATTTGTGCCGGATCGGGATTCCCGCCGGTCTCCAGGGTATTACCTTCAGTATTTCCAATATTGTCATCCAGGGCGCCATCAATACGTATGGCAGCATTGTTGTGGCGGCCGGGGGAGCGGCGGCGACGATTGAAAATGTCATGTACATCGCCATGAACTGTTTCCACCAGGCGGCCGTGACCTTTGTCGGCCAGAACCTGGGCGCCGGGAAATGGGAACGGGTGAAGCGGGTTGTTACCATCTGCCTGCTATTGGTATCCCTTGTTGGCATTCTGGAAGCCATTGCCGTACGCCTCTGGGCACCGGAGTTCATTCGGATCTTCAATCAGAATCCTGCTGTCGTAGAGGCCGGCACGGTCCGTCTGCTTTGGGTCACCATGCCATATTTCATCTTCGGTGTCGGTGATGTCCTTGTCGGGACCATTCGCGGCTTTGGGATTTCCGTGGCGCCCATGTTGATCAACCTGATGGCAACCTGCCTTTTCCGCCTGATCTGGATCTGGTACGTCGATGCCCCCCACTGCCCGGTAGAAGTGGTCTATCTCTGCTGGCCCGTTTCATGGTTCCTGCTGGCGGGCATCCTGATCGGGTACTGGGTCTACCTGTACCGGAAGACGGAAGAACTGATTGCCCGGAAACGGGGCCGCGGTGTTGCCGCTGCTGAATGAACCGAAACGGAATGAATGGAAATGGAGGCGTGTTTTGATGAAGAAAATCAGTGCCCTGCTTGCCGCATTTTGCCTTGCCCTTCCGCTGACTGCCTTTGCTGAAGGATATGTGGGAAATTCGAAGTCCCTGAAATTCCATACTGCAGCCTGCCGTGCTGCCAAAAGGATCAGCAGTGCCCACCGGGTTGAATTTGAAAACCGGGATGCAGCGGTAGAAGCCGGTTATCAGCCCTGTGGCATCTGCAGGCCCTGATGATCCGCGAACCATCAGGTGGCCGGAAGGAGGTGCCCCGCAATGCCCATGGGAATGGTCCTGCAGCCAGCGCAGAAACAGCAGCTGAACGCCCGTCTGGTGCAGCAAATGAAATTGTTGCAGATGAATGGACAGGAACTGGAAAATTACATAGCGAAAGCCGTAGAGGAAAATCCCGTTCTTGATTTTCCGGAGGCTTCGGAAGAATGGCAGGAACAAGGGCCTTCTTTCCGCCAGGCCAGCGGACCCGCAAGGGCAGCCGATGACGACCCGTTGCCCAATCCTGTAGAAAACGCGCATCAGGAAAAACATACCCTGGAAGAGGTCCTGATCCGTCAGTTGGGGTGTCTTACCCTTTCCCAAAAGGAAGAACGCCTGGCTTATTACCTGATTGGCACCCTGGATGCTGCCGGATACTGGAAGGGAGACCTGAAAAAGACGGCAGGTCTTTTCGGCGTAAAGGAGGATGCGGCCCGGCGCCTCCTGACCCGGATCCAGCATTTCGAACCTACCGGTGTGGCGGCCGGATCGCTCAAGGAGTGCCTGCTCCTGCAGCTGGAACCGGAAACGGAAGAAAATTCGCTGGCCCGCCGCATCATTGAGGAAGGACTGGAGCTTTTGGCTGACAACCGGATTCCCGAACTGGCGTCCCGCTTCGGCGTGACACGGAAGGAGATCCTGGTGGGCCGGGACCTTATCCGGACCCTTGATCCAAAGCCGGGGGCCCTGTATCGACAGGAAAACCCGACGGTCTTCCTCCATGAAGATGCCTTTGTTGAATGCGGTCCCCAGGGCCTGAAGCTGACGGTCTATAACCCCTGGGGCGGGCAGCTTGTCCTCAATCGGCATTATTTATCCATCGCCGAGGAGACGGACAGCGAAAAGATCAGGGCTTACCTGAAGGAACAGATTGGGAAGGCCAAGGCGCTGCAGCATTTGATCAAGGGCCGCTATGAAACGCTGCGGCTTATCCTGGAAGCACTGGTAACCCACGAAGAAGCCTTTTTCCGGTGGGGACCGGGCCATAAGGCACCGCTCCGTCTGGCTGACCTGGCAGAGGAAACGGGCATGGCCGTATCCACGGTCAGCCGGGCCCTGCAGAACAAAGTGATTGCCTGTCGCTGGGGTGCGTATGAGGCCGGTGATTTCCTGATGGGAACGGCCGGCGGGGACGGGGAAACAGCCGGAACTACGGACGAGCAGATCGAACTTGCCATCCGTCATATCGTGGATGGGGAGGACAAGCGACATCCCCTGAGTGACCAGGCCATCTGCGATTGCCTGAAAAAGGAAGGCATCGTCCTGGCCCGGCGCACCGTTAATAAATACCGGACAAAACTCGGCATTCCGGGAAAAGCCGCCCGGAAGTCGTGGGAATAAAATCGTGCAATTGGACGGACCGACCCGCTGCGGAGCGCGGGTGGCCGATAAAAAGGACGTGGCATAGTTGAATATCACCGTTTATTGTGGTTCCTCTGAAGGGAAAAAGCCCTGTTTTCGCAACGCAGCCCATGAGCTGGGAGCCTGGATGGGGAAAAACGGTCATACCCTGGTTTACGGCGGCGGCCGCAAAGGGCTCATGGGCGTGGTTGCCGATGCGGTCCTTGCGGAGGGCGGAAAAGCGATTGGCGTGATTCCTGCCTTTTTAAGGACGCCGGAAGAAGCCCATACCGGCCTTACGGCCTTGTATACGGTGCAAACGATGGCGGAGCGGAAAGCCAGGATGCGGGAAATGGGGGAGGCCTTCCTGGCGCTTCCCGGTGGTCCTGGGACGCTTGAAGAAATCACTGAAATCATTTCCCTGAAGCGCCTGGGTAAGGTAACCGCTCCCTGCCTGATCTATAATGTGGAAGGCTATTATGATGAACTGCACCGTGCCTGTGAAAAAATGTCGGAAGCCGGTTTTCTTGCCTATGACAGCCGGGAACTTGTCCAGTTTCCAACCTCCCTTGAAGCGGTGGTGGAGGGAATCGGACAGGGCATCGGGATGGAATGAGAAGAACGCCGCGCGAGTGGAGCAGCCCGCTTCCTGCCAGTGAAAGGGTGGCAGGAGGTGGGTTGTTTTGTTTTCCGCCTTGTTCGGCCATGGCCTGGAAGGCCCTTTCTTATTCGATAAAATGTTCCTGACTGAACCAAAACAGGGAACCGATTGGATTAATCATTGTGGCATCTATTGAATAAATAGTTATTGTATAAACTAAAATAATGCTGAGTAAAAACGAAAAAACAAAGAAATAACAGGAGTTATTTAAATTGTATAAAGTTTTCCAACAACAAAAATAGTTTAAAAAGAAAACAAAAACTATTGACAGAAAAATAAAATAGAGGTAATATGAAGCCATCAAGATAGTTTAAACACTAAATGAAATAGTGAGAAAAGGATGGGAAAACAAATGGCTAACAAGTATGATTTTGACAAGATGGTTGACCGCAGAAACACCAGCTGCCTGAAATACGATTTTGGTATGCAGCGCAAGGGTCGTACGGACCTGCTTCCTATGTGGGTCGCCGATATGGATTTTGCCCTGCCGGAAGAAATCCTGGCTGACTTCCACAAGCGGATCGACCATGGCATCTTCGGCTACACCGATCCGGATGAAGAATACTATGCAGCCTTGGACAGATGGTTCTCCGTTCATCACGGCTACCATATCAAACCGGAATGGGTTACCGTCGGCTGCGGCGTTGTCTATGGCCTGGCTACCGGCGTAAAGGCCTTCACCAAACCGGGCGATGCCGTTTTGATCCAGCAGCCTGTTTACTATCCGTTCCGCGAAGTCATTGAAGACAACGGCCGTAAGTTCGTCAACAACCAGCTTCACTATGAAAAGGGCAAGTACACCATCGACTTCGATGATTTTGAAAAGAAAATCGTCGACAACAACGTCAAGGTGTTCATGCTCTGCAGCCCTCACAACCCGGCTGGCCGTGTCTGGACGAAAGAAGAACTGTGCCGCATGGGCGATATCTGCCTGAAGCACAATGTCATCATCATGGACGATGAAATCCACTGCGATTTCGTTTATGCACCTCATCATTTCACCGGTTTCCTGACGCTGGATGACAAGTACAAGGACATCATCGTTCTGTACAACTCCCCGAGCAAGACCTTCAACGTGGCCGGCCTGCAGCCTGCCAACATCATTATCCCCAATCCGGAACTGCGCAAGGCCTATAAGAAAGCCAACGCAGCCGCCGGTTACAGCCAGGGCAGCATCATGGGCCAGATTGCCGTCAAGTCCTGCTATACCAAGGGCGATGAATGGGTCAGGGAAATGGTTGACTACATCGCCGGCAACATTGCCTATGTAAAGGATTTCGTTGCCAAAAACTTCCCGAAAGCAATCATGACCGATATCGAAGGAACCTATCTGGTATGGATCGATTTCTCCGGCTACGGCTTCAGTGATGACGAACTGGAACACCTGGTAACGGACGAAGCCAAACTGTGGCTGGACTCCGGCAAGATCTTCGGGCCGGCAACTTCCCAGTTTGAACGGTTCAACATGGCATGCCCGAGAGCCACGGTCGTCAAGGCCTTTGACCAGCTGAAAGCAGCCATGGACGCACACCTCGCAAAATAAACGAGGGGATTACGGGGGGACCTTATTATGGGTAAAATCTGGCAAACATACAAATCGTCGTTTATCCTGCTGGCAGCCATGATCATCGGTGGCGTCATCGGGATGTTCTGGGGCGAGGGTGCTTCTGTTCTGCAGCCTGTCGCCGATACTTTCCTGAATCTGCTGTACTGCTGTGTTGTACCGCTGATCTTCTGCTCGCTCACCTCGGCCATTGCCAAGATGGACGACCTTTCCAAACTGAAAAAGATCATGACGACATTCCTGGTTGGAACCTTTGTGACGGGCATCGTTGCCTGCCTCTTCATGATGATTCCGGCCATTATCCTGGATCCGGGCAAGGGCGTGGTCCTGGATATGTCCAAGGACGTACAGAATGCTACGGGCAGCCTCAATATCCTGGCCATGTTCACGGTCGGTGATTTCCCGAAACTGTTCTCCAAGGCAAACCTGATGGCCCTGATCGTCTTTACGGTCATCTTCTCCATCGCCGTTATCCAGGCCGGTGAAAAAGGAAAGGCCATTGTCAGTGCAATGGATAAACTGACGGCTGTCGTGGTCAACGTCATCAACATTGTCATGAAGCTGGCTCCTCTTGGCCTGGGCTGCTACTTCGCCATTCTCATTGGCAAATATGGCAAGGAAGTCATTGGTCCGCTGTCCAAAGGCATTATCCTGTACCTGGGTGTTGTCCTTGTCTACTACGTCGTATCCCAGACCGTGATGGCCTACATCGGTGCCGGTATGGACGGTGTCCGGGCCTGGTGGAGAGGGGCTGCGGCTCCGACCCTGACGGCTCTCGGAACCTGTTCTTCTGCCGCGACGCTGCCTGTTAACCTGATGCATGCCAAGCAGATCGGCATCCCTGATGATGTTGCTGACCTGGCGGTTCCCCTGGGTGCCAACCTGCATAAGGACGGTGCCTGCATTATCCAGATCCTGAAGATTTCCCTGCTGTGCACGGCCTTCGGTATGAACTATGCAACTCCGCGCAACATGATCATGTCCGTGGTTGTCGCCGTCATCGCTTCCATCGTAATGGGCGGTATTCCTGCCGGCGGCTACGTCGCTGAAATCTTCATCGTGTCCGTCTTTGGATTCCCCACTGTTTCCATTCCTATCATGGTCCTCATCGGGACAATCACCGATGCCCCGGCTACGGCGATCAACGTAACCGGCGATACGGGCCTGGCCATGATCATCGCCAGGGTGGTCCATGGAAAGGACTGGCTCAAAAAATCACAGGAAAAAACACAGGAAGGACTGCAGATGGCATAAGCACTGCGGCTTCCTGAAGGAGGTACTCTCATGAATCAAGAAATAAAATCCCCGAAGGCACCGGCTGCCATCGGACCCTATTCCCAGGCAATCGAGACCAATGGACTGGTCTTTGTTTCCGGTCAGCTGCCCATCAATCCGGCAACGGGCGCATTTCCGTCCGATGATATCAAGGATCAGACCCGCGCTTCCCTGAAGAACATCGAAGCGATCTTGAAGGAAGCCGGCCTGGACTTTGGCAATGTGGTCAAGGCTACCTGCCTGCTGGCCCATATTGAAGATTTCGCTGCCATGAATGAAGTCTATGGCGAATTCTTCAAGGCTCCTTATCCGGCAAGAGCTGCCTTTGAAGTGGGCAACCTGCCGAAAGGGGCAAAAGTTGAAATTGAGGTGGTAGCGGCTCGCTGATGGAGGCGCTGCTGACAATAAGCTGTTTCATATCGTGGTGATCAGATGGCCCGCTTCTTTTTGGAAAGAAGCGGGCCGTTTTGGCCTGCGCAGGAAACGTCCAAACGAAATGCACAAAGCCTCGCCCCGCGGAATCCGCATCCGTCCCTGCAGGATGTTGCAAGGGCACGGTTTATTCAGGTTGCTCCTGGCGGCCTGTCCGAATCCTGCGCCCTGTATTTTGCAGCCCGCGACTTCGGTCAGGCCTGTTCCATTTTCTTCCAATTGCATTTTTTGTCAAAATACAATAGCATAGTAACGAACCCGAAAATCAAGGGATCTTTGAAGCAGGAGGCCGCCATGGATACTCAACGGGAAAGAAAAACAGTCCTTTATACCATACAGGATACGGTCAAAAGCTATGCGGAAATCATCTCCATCATTGCCGACGTAGACGTGGAAGTGGTGGACGAGAAGCTGGTCCGGATTGCCGGTACCGGTCTGTTCCGGAACGAAATCAACCAGGATATGTCCGCGGAAGGATACGTCTATAAAAAAGTCCTTGCCACGGGAAAACGGACCGTGATCTATCAGCCCGGCGAGGAACTGGTGTGCCGTGACTGTCCTCATTTTATGAACTGCCAGGAAGAAATCGAGATCGCCATGCCCATCATGACGCTGGAGCGGATCATCGGGGTCATTGGCCTTGTTGGCAGTTCGAGGGAACAGAAGGTGCGTATCCTGAATAAGGAAGCGTCTTTCCTTAAATTTGTCGAACAGATTGCCGATTTCATTTCCGCCAAGGCCCGGGAAAAGGAACAGGAACAAAAACGGGAGGCCCTTGTGGGCACGCTGTATACGACCCTGGAACACGTGGAGCAGGGGACCCTTATTGTGGGGGCCAGCCAGCGCATTACCTTTGCCAACAAAGCCGCCTGTGAACAGCTTGAAGAGACCGCCCTCGCAGGAGAACGCATCGCGATCCGGGCAACCGGCGACAGTCTCAACAAATATGCCGAATACAGTGTGGAGTTCAAGAACAAGCAATTTCGCGTCATGGGAACTTGTTTCACCATTCCCCAGCCCAACGAACTGTATCGGACCATCCTGATTTTCTACCGCAGCCGGGAAATCAAGAACCAGTACTTTGAAACCTCGTATCTGGCCAAGTGGGACAAGGACAGCATCATCGGAACCAGTCCGGCGACGCAGAAACTGAAGGAAGAGATCAGCAAGGTCGCCCAAACCGCATCCACGGTCCTCATTACCGGGGAAAGCGGGACGGGCAAGGAGATGGTGGCCACTTCCATCTGGCGGGAAAGCGACCGTAAAAATGAACGCTTCATCGCCCTGAACTGTGCGGCCATCCCGGAAAACCTGATGGAATCAGAACTTTTCGGCTACGTGAAGGGGGCCTTTACCGGTGCTGATCCCAATGGACGCATGGGTAAATTCGAACTGGCCAACGGGGGCATTATCTTCCTTGATGAAATCGGGGATATGCCCATGTACCTGCAGTCCAAGCTGCTCCGCGTCCTTCAGCAGCGGCAGATTATCCGTATCGGGTCGAATCAGCTCGTCAATATCGATGTCCGCGTCATTGCGGCGACCAACAAGGACCTGTTGAAAATGGTCCGGGAAAAACGCTTCCGGGAGGACCTCTATTACCGGTTGAACGTCATTCCCCTCCGGATCCGTCCACTCCGGGAACGGCAGGAAGATATTGCGGATCTGGCCGTATACTACAGTGAGCGGTTTTCCACGCTCCTTAAGAAGCCCCGCCCGAAGATTACGGAAGCCCTCATGGATCGGCTCAAGGCGTATCCCTGGCCGGGCAATGTGCGGGAACTGGAAAATGCCGTGGAATATATGGTGAACCTCATGGGCGATGATGGGATCCTTGATACACGCCTGCTTCCGGAGGATATGAAGGAACCGGCAGTTCCGCTGGCTTCGCATCAGGAACAGGGCGGAGCGGTCACAAGGGGTTGTGATGAAGCCATCCTGCCACTGCGGGAACTGGAGAAACAGGCCATTCAAAAAGCCCTGCAGCGCTTTGGCTCGACGACGGAAGGAAAAATGGCAGCCGCCAGGGCCCTGGGAATTGGCAAGGCGACCTTGTACCGGAAATTGCAGGAATACGAAAGGGAAAAAGCTTCCCAAAATGAGAAATAATTCCCAAAATGAGAATTATTTCTTCTCAAATTGAGAAATATTCATGCCTGTAAGTCAGGCCTGAGGAAACCCTCAATAGGAAAAGTACGGAAATAACCCGATTCATGGTGATTTTCGTACTTTTTTTCTTTTTGCCAAAAATTGGCACGGGATTTGCTATATAGCTTAGTGAGGAAAAAAAGAAAGGAGATTGGATTCATGGAGAATCATTTTTCAATGGTCCATCGCACCCATCGACAGGAGAAACCCTTCGATTTGACATTTTTAAGTGAAACAGAGGAAAAAAAGGTAAAACGGTACCACGAGAGCTTTCCCGTCTATAAGGAAACACCCCTGGCCTGCCTGAAAGAAACGGCTGCCGCCCTTGGGGTTGGTGCCATGTACGTCAAGGACGAATCGTACCGCTTCGGCCTCAATGCCTTCAAGGTATTGGGCGGCAGTTACGCCATGGGCCACTACCTGGCGGACCGTCTGGGCGTCCCTATGGAAAAGGTAACGTATGATTACCTGACCAGCGAGGATGTACGTAAGAAACTCGGGGATATTACGTTTGTGACCGCAACGGATGGCAACCATGGCCGCGGGGTGGCCTGGACGGCTCATCAGCTGCAACAGCATTCTGTGGTATATATGCCGGAAGGCAGTGCCCGGGAACGGCTCATGAACATTCGGGCCGAAGGCGCGGATGCTTCCATTACGGACCTGAACTATGACGACGCTGTCCGGCTGGCCAACCGCCAGGCCGAAGAAAAAGGCTGGATCATGGTACAGGATACGGCCTGGGAAGGATATGAGGATATTCCCCGCTGGATCATGCAGGGCTATGGGACCATGGGACTGGAAGCTTATGAACAGCTCCCGGAAAAACCGACCCACATCTTCCTGCAGGCCGGCGTCGGTTCCCTGGCTGGTTCCATTACGGGCCTTTTCTCCTCGCTCTATCCGGGCAGCGAGAAACCGGTCATTACCATCGTGGAACCGGATCAGGCCGACTGCCTCTTCCGTACGGCCAAGGCCGACGATGGCAAGCTCCATGCCGTTACGGGCCACATGAGAACCATCATGGCCGGTCTTGCCTGCGGGGAACCGTGCAGCATCGGCTGGAAGGTCCTGGCTGATTATGCGGATTACTTCATTTCCTGCCCCGATTATGCAGCCGCGCAGGGAATGCGGATCCTGGGGAATCCCATGGGTCACGATCCCAAGGTCGTTTCCGGCGAAAGCGGAGCTTCTGCTTTCGGCGCCGTATCGGAAATCCTCCGGAACCCGCAGCTGCGGGCACTGAAAGAGGAACTGGGACTGAATGAAGCGTCCCGGCTGCTGTTTTTCAGTACGGAAGGGGATACGGACCGGGAAAATTATCGCCGCATTGTATGGGATGGTGCCTATACCCGGTAATCACCGCGGCAGCGATGAAAAGATGAATTTCGAAGCGTTTGATAAAAATTGAGAACAGGAACTACAGGAGGTAACAAATCATGATCAACAAGGAAGTACAGGAACAAGCCATTACCTTATGCCAGGCACTCGTCCGTCAGCAGAGCTACTCCGGCCATGAAAATGGAGTCGCCAAAGTGCTGGAGGAAACCTATAAAGCCAATGGTTTCGATTCTGTCCATGTCGATGCCTACGGCAATATTATCGGCTGCATCAAAGGAAAACGGCCGGGCCGCAAGATCCTTTTCGACGGCCATATGGACACCGTTCCCGTGACCAACGAAAAGGAATGGCAGTATCCGCCTTTTGCCGCGGAAATCCATGACGGCAAGATCTATGGCCGCGGTACTACGGACATGAAGGGCGCCATCGCTGCCTATACGACCGCTGCCATTGCCTTTGCCAAGGATACGAACCGGGATTTTGCCGGTGAAATCTATGTGGACGGCGTGGTCCATGAAGAATGCTTTGAAGGGGTGGGCTCCCGTTCCATCAGCGCCTATGTAAAACCGGACATCGTCGTGATCGGTGAAGCTTCCCAGTGCAACCTCAAGGTAGGACAGCGGGGCCGTGCCGAAATCGTCGTGGAAACCTTCGGCAAACCCTGCCACAGCGCCAACCCGGAAAAGGGCATCAACGCGGTCTACAAGATGGCCCGTGTCATTGAAGCCATCCGCACCCTGGTTCCGACGGAACACCCCGTCCTGGGCAAGGGTATCCTGGAACTGGTGGATGTCAAATCGGCTCCCTATCCCGGGGCTTCCGTCGTTCCTGAATACTGCCGCGCAACCTATGACCGCCGCCTCCTGGTCGGTGAAACCAAGGAAAGCGTCCTGGCTCCGATTCAAGCCCTGATGGATCAGCTGATGGCAGAGGATCCGGAACTGAAAGTGAAGGTTTCCTATGCGGTAGGTAAGGAAAAATGCTACACCGGTGCCGACATTGAAGGGGAACGCTTCTTCCCGGGCTGGCTCTTTGATAAGGATGCCGACTTCGTCAAGGCGGTCAAGGAAGAACTGAACGCCCGCGGCCACCAACCGGAAATCACCCAGTATAACTTCTGCACCAACGGCAGCCACTATGCAGGCGAAGCCGGAATCAAGACCTTTGGCCTTGGTCCTTCCCGCGAAAACCTGGCCCATACGGTGAACGAATACATCGAGGTCAACAGCCTTATCGATGTAACGGACTGCTACTACGGTGTCCTGAAAGCGTTGATGAAATAAAAAATGAAACGCCCATATCCCGTTTTCCCGCATTCCCGGTTTTCCGGGGAGCGGGGAGACAGGAAGGGCGCGGCGGGGAGGCCGTCTTGCTCCCTGTTTGGTTCCATCAATTTTCTAAAAAACGCAATAATTCAGTCAACCAAAAGGAGAGAGAACGAGTATGAGCCAGAAACAGATCACAGCTCTCATTATCATTTTCGTCTACATGATTGCCACCATTGCCATCGGGCTTATTGTGTCCAAGATGAAGGCCCGCAAGAAGGCCTCCCAGAGCAACGAGGACTTCCTGATGGCCGGTAAGTCCCTGGGGCCCCTGACCCTGGCCGGTACCTTGTTTGCCGCCAATACGGGTGGCGCCAGCACCACGG
>CADBQR010000005.1 GCA_902796945.1 uncultured Acidaminococcus sp. | reverse complement strand
GTTCGTTGTGTCCTTTGCAGATTCCGTATCCAATTACTGTGTCAGAAAGGCCCACAAGCCGGTCAACGTACACACTACGTACGCCTCGCGGCTGTGGGCCTTTCTTCCTTGTACTTGGACACGTCCTGCTGCAAATGCCACAACGAACATGAGAAAAGATAGTAAAGCAGAAGGGCTACTGAGCGGTCCGCGGTCTGCGTTTTTTCTGGCTGCTGACTGCTGGCGGCTGGCGGCCACTATGCGTTCTGCGGTCTGCGATCTGCGCTCTGCGTTTCCCTCGTCGCTTGCGACTCAGGCAGTCCGCCCGGGGACAGGAAACCAAGGCTTTAATTTATTCAGTTTTAACCTCAAACCTCAAAACTCAAAACTCAGCACTCATACTTGTGTTTTGCGTTCTGCGATCTGCGGTCTGCGATCCGCGCTTCTTTCCCTGCGCTCTTCAAACTGATAAAAAAACACAGAAACTGTGTATGTTATAATGCCTGGAAAAAGGGTAAAATAAAAGATACAGCAGGCGGTGGTAGTTGCTCCTTTCCATAAGGGTTGCTTCCCACCCTGGTTTCCTGCCTGTTTTTCAATGGTTCGTTATTGTGATCTTGATGAAGGGGGAGTTTCTTGATTATGAAAATAAACCGAGTTCTTGCCATCCATGATCTTTGTTCCTTTGGGCGCTGTTCCTTAACGGCAGCGATTCCCGTACTTTCTGCCATGGGCCATCAGGTCTGCCCGTTCCCGACGGCATTGTACAGTAATAACCTGACCTATGGGAAGTTCTTTAACAAGGACGTAACGCCTTTCATGGAAAACTACATGAAGACCTGGGAAGAACTGGGTCTTTCCTTTGATGCCATTTACAGCGGTTTCCTTGCCAACGCCCAGCAAGCGGCCGTCGTGGCTTCCGCCATCGATCGTTTTGGCAGCGATAAACCGGTCATCGTGGATCCGGCGATGGGCGATGGCGGTAAATTGTATCCCGTTTTTGATGATTCCATGGTCGACGCCATGCGGGCCCTGGTTTCCAAGGCCACTTTGATCACACCGAATTACACGGAAGCCTGCTTCCTGGCAGACCTGCCTTACAGCAGCGAACCTCCCACGAATGACCAGCTGGAAGCCCTTTGCGACAAACTGATCGATATGGGTCCGAGTGCGGTTGTCCTGACCAGCGTTCCCTACGATGATCAGCATATCCGGATTGTCAGCCAGGAAAAGAGCCAGCTCTTCCCTGAATCCTATGTGGTGGAGCGCCTGCCGTTGGCCACTTGCGGGACAGGGGATATCTTCACGAGCGCCCTGGTCGGCTATCACCTGAAAGGAAAGGACCTGAATCAGTGTGTCCAGGGAGCTGCCGATTTTGTGAGCTACGTCATTCAAATGACCCTTGATTCCGGCCGCGATCCCCGGGAAGGCGTGGTCCTGGAAGGGTGCCTGTGGAAACTGCTCATGCCGGCGACGAAAAACTGCACGACCTGTACGGCGAGGTAATCCGATGGTAAATGTATTTCATCGCAGAAGCATCCGGAAATATCAGGACCGCCCGGTGGAAAGGGAAAAAATCATCGATATCCTGCGGGCGGGCATGGCGGCTCCTTCCGCCCACAATCAGCGGCCCTGGCGCTTCTATGTGGCCATGAACCGGGAAAAGATCAAGGCCCTATCGGAGGTCAGCAAGTATTCCCTTTTTGCGGCCAAGGCGCCTGTCATTATCGTCACCGTTTTCCGCAACGACTGCCTGCTTCCGAAAGAAGCGCCCATCGATGTCAGTGCCTGTATGGAAAATATGTGGATCGAAACGGACGCACTGGGACTTGGCGGCGTGTGGATGGGGATTTTTCCGCGGCCGGAGCGGATGGAAACCGTCACGGCCATCCTTGATCTGCCGGAAAATGAAACCCCCTTTGCCATGTTTGCCCTGGGCTATGCCGCGGAAGAAAAGCGTCCCCACCAGAGCTACCACGAGGACCTGGTAACATTCCTGGAATAAGGACATCGTTTTGCCTCATCATGAGCCATCTCAAGGAACCTTTCTTTGGGATGGCTTCATTGTTTATATCGGTTCGAATGATTGATGGTATGGACTCCATTCGTTAAACTTTCACAAACCCGTAAAAACTACGAACTTGAAAATCCGCTTTTATTTTCCGGCCGGGGTCCGTACTGGTTAAAAGGGCCTGATATCAGTTTGCTCCTGACCGGTTTCATTTCATTCGTTACAGAACGAAAGGGAACCCTTCTCCAAAATGTGAATTTTTTGCGGCATTCCATTTATGAATGAATTATTGACTATAATGATAATTGTTCGAAAATAAAATGGAAGGGGAGGAAACCCAATGAAAACGAATCTGACCGCCAAATCAATGGGCCAGCGCCTCCGTGCCTGCTGGCAGCAATGGGAGGAACATGAAGAACGGTTCCTGCGCCTTTTTGCCCCTTCCTTGATCAATGGGGTCCTGCGGGTCGATGTCTGGGATCCGGCCCATTTCTTTGATTATCAATAAGGTACCTGTTTTTATTGGATGCGAAGCGTTTCATTGGAAAGCCGTCCAGGGTTTGATGCCGTTCCTTCTGGGTCAGGGGGAACGGTTTTTTCGTGCCTGAAAAAAGGAAATTGTGTCAATCTTGAAAAATCTTAAAATCAGGAAATTTTCCTCTTGACCGGTAGCAGCTCCCGGGTGATAGGCTACCGTTGAAAGGACACGAAGAGGCAGCTACTGGATGGACCAGGATGGTCCATCGGACAGGCCATCACGGCGGAACTGGCCGACGCCCGTCGTGTCAGATAGCATTGTTGTTTCAGGTGGATGTACCCTGTAAAGGAGGTTTTTGTATGAGTCAGGTATGGTTTATTACGGGAGCAGGCCGCGGCTTTGGCCTTGCCTTTGCCAGGGAAGTCGTGCGGCGCGGCGGGAAGGTGATTGCCGGAATGCGTCACCTGCCGCTGGATAATGACTTTTTTACCGACGAGCATGTGCTGCCCGTCAAGATGGACGTGACAAAGCCGGAGGAAATCCGGCAGGCTGTGGAACTGGGCATCAAAAAATTCGGTTCCATCGACGTATTGGTCAATAATGCCGGTTTTGGGCTGTCCGGTGCTTTTGAGGAAACGACGGACGCTGATTTGAGGAACCTTTTTGAAACGGACTATTTTGGCGTTGTCAATGTGACCCGTGCCGTGCTGCCGTATATGCGCAGCCATCACAAGGGGCTTATCCTGAATGTTTCCAGCCAGGGCGGCCTGATGGGATTTGCCGGAAGCAGTGCCTATTGTGCGGCCAAGTTTGCCGTTGTAGGCCTCACGGAAGTCCTGCGTCTTGAACTGGCGCCATTTGGCATCGAAGCGGCTTCTGTCTGCCCCGGTTCGTTCCGGACGGATTTCCGGAAAGGCAGTTCCATGCACAAGCCGTCGGCCCGTCTGGCGGATTACGATGGAACGAGTGCCCGCGCGGCAGGGAACTTCCTGCAGGCGAACCAGGATAACCAGAAGGGGGATCCCCATAAGGCGGCCGTTTTCCTCTGCGATATGGTGGCCGGGGGAAACCTGCCGAGCCGGATCCTGATCGGCCCGCAGTGCTGCAGTGACGTGAAGGCCCTCCTGGAAAAGCAGCTCCAGGATATCCAAACCTATGAGGATGCGGCGGGTCGCACGGATTTTGAAGATTGAAAATAAAAAGATGGGAGAAGGGGAAGATGGATTATACAATTCATACAGCGGTCAGTGAAATCCGGGAAGATCCGCTTTTCCAGGGAAAAGGACATTTGCTGTTCCCCCAGTGGAACCGGATGCCCCTGTCAATGGAAATCAAGGACCTGAAGAACCTGCTCCCCTGGTATTCTGAGATCCACGCGGAAACTTCCGTAAGGGTTTTTCAGGACCTTCATGACCGGGCGGCAGCCGGCGAAACGGTAATCTACTCGTTTTACCGTCCGGAGGAAATCGCCGAGGATCCGACCCGTGCTGACACGGGACTGGTATTTTTCCGGGGACGGCGCCAGGCACCGACGGCGGTCTGTTGTGCCGGTGGCGGGTTTATGTACGTAGGCGCCATTCACGACAGTTTTCCCCACGGGTTGGTGCTGTCGGAAATGGGCTATAACGCTTTCTGCATCATCTATCGGCCGGAAGCCAGGCTGGCCTGCATCGATTTGTCCAGGGCCCTGGTGTGGCTCTTTGACCATGCGGCGGAACTGGAAATTTCCATGCAGGGCTATTCCCTGTGGGGCGGTTCGGCGGGGGCCCGCATGGCGGCCTGGGTCGGTACTTTTGGTACCGAGGCCTTTGGATACCGGCCTTTGCCCCGGCCGGCTGCCGTCATCATGCAATATACGGGGTTGTCGGAGGTTACTGGCAATGAGCCGCCAACCTATGCCTGCGTTGGCACGGCCGACTGGATTGCCAATGCGGGAGTCATGAAAAAACGGATTGAAACGCTGCGAAAACGGGGCATACCGGCTAAAATCGAAATATTTCCGGGACTTTCCCATGGCTTTGGGTTAGGTCTTGGTACGGTTGCGGAAGGCTGGATCGACCGGGCCGCAGCGTTCTGGAAGAAAGTCAGCCCCTGAGTGAGATGCGGAAATCCTGGCTGTGAATGGCGGGATGGTCCCATCTCAGGCTTCTCAGCTCACCTGTCATTCGTTTCATTTCAAGGAGGAATCATCATGAAAAATTTATTTATCAATGGCAGTCCGAATCAAAACGGGAACACGGCCGGTCTCGCCAAGGCCTTTTTCGGGAACGCACCCTATGAAACCCTGAACCTTGTCGATTATCGCATCAACGCGTACGGGCAGGAACTGCCGGGCGACCAGTTTGCCGAAGTCGTGGCAAAGATGAAGGAAGCCGATGTAGTGGTCATCGGTTCCCCGCTGTACTGGCACAATATCTGTGGAAGCGTCCGGAATATGCTGGATCGCTTCTACGGGCCCGTTGCCAGCGGCAGCATGAAGGGGAAGACCCTGTATTTCATGTTCCAGGGCGCTGCCCCGGAAAAATGGATGCTCGAGGCCGGTGGTTTCACCATGAAACGCTTTGCCGCCCTGTATGGGTTTATGTGGGGTGGGATGGCGACGGATTCGGGAGAGGCTAAAACGTTAGGAAATAATGTAAGATAGTAGACCGCATGGGACAGCCCACTTCCTTCTTCCTATAATGGTTGATGGAAGTGGGCTGTGGTGTATTGTACAATGTTGCGTTACGCAATTTACTTTGGCCTGACGCCTCCGCTCCTTCGCTCCTCAACTCGTCTCGTCACCTCCGGAGCGGAGCTCACGGTCGGAAGTTCGTTGTGTCCTTTGCAGATTCCGTATCCAATTACTGTGTCAGAAAGGCCCACAAGCC
>CADBQR010000004.1 GCA_902796945.1 uncultured Acidaminococcus sp. | reverse complement strand
TCCGTTAACGCCGGATTCTCCCGGGCCTTTGTGACCATTCTGGACTCCAACGTGACGACCCTGATGGCCGCGGCAGTCCTGTTCTATCTTGGTACAGGTCCGGTCAGGGGCTTTGCCGTTACGCTGGCCCTGGGCGTACTGATCAGTATGTTCACGGCCATTACGGTCACTAAATTTATCCTGAATGCCCTTGTAGGCAGCCAGTTTACCAAGAACCCCTTCCTGTACGGGGCCAGGGCACCCGAAAAGAAAGAGGAGGCGGCAAAATGAAAACTTTTTCCATTGTAAAACGGGCGAAGTTATTCTTCTCGATTTCCGCCATCTTCCTGCTAATCGGGGTTATTTCCATGATTACCCGCGGGTTCAATCTGGGGATTGATTTTACGGGCGGCAGTATCATCGACATAAAATTTGAAAAGGCGGTCAGCGTTTCCCAGGTTCGTGACGTCCTGAGCGACCATAAGCTGGGTAACAGCATCATTCAGTTAGGCAGCACGGACGGCAGCCAGGCTGAAGAAAGCCAGTCGGTCCTGATCCGTACAGGGCTGATCAGTGACGAACAGCGTGTGGAAACCATGAACGACCTGACCAACCGT
This sequence comes from uncultured Acidaminococcus sp., assembly GCA_902796945.1. Taxonomy (GTDB): domain Bacteria; phylum Bacillota; class Negativicutes; order Acidaminococcales; family Acidaminococcaceae; genus Acidaminococcus. Next base: position 14,788 of record CADBQR010000004.1, on the reverse strand, counting down.
CTGGGGGCCAATGAAGTCCTCCGTGTGGAAAATGTCGGCGCCACCGTCGGCAAGGATCTTGTGAAATCCGCCATCGGCGCTGTGGTTCTCAGCTGGCTCCTGATGATCATCTACATCACCATCCGGTTTGAGCACAACTTTGCCTTTGCAGCCATTATTGCGCTGATCATTGACGTATTGGTTACACTGAGCTGGTTCTCCCTGCTGCATCTGGAAATGGATTCCTCTTTTGTGGCAGCGCTGCTTACCGTCGTTGGTTATTCCATCAATGGCACGATTGTCATATTTGACCGCATTCGTGAAAATCTGCATACCCATCGCCGCAGCGAAAGCCTTGGTGATATGGTCGATAATTCCATCTGGCAGACCATGACCCGTTCCATTTACACAACGGTAACGACCTTGTTTGCCGTCGTCGCTATTTTCCTCTTTGGCGGCGAAACCATCCGGAATTTCTCCTTTGCCATGCTCGTTGGTTTTTCAAGTGGTTTCTATACGTCGACCTTCCTTGCCGGTCCTTTGTGGATTTTCCTGAAGAACCGTGGGAAGAGACCCGCAGCAGCGGTTGTTTCTGACAGAAAGAAGAAGGCACGCTGAAGCAACCCTCTTCCTTGGAGAAAACATCATCATGCAAAAGCAATCGATTTCCTTTGAAATCATTGATTCCTTCGGAGTCCTTTCGGAAAGCCCAAAAGGATGGCGTAAGGAAGTCAATCTGGTTTCCTGGAACGGCGGGAAACCCAAGTACGATATCCGGGACTGGGCGCCTGATCACAGTAAAATGGGCAGGGGAATTACCCTGTCAGCGCAGGAAATGGATGCCCTGAAAAAAGTCCTGGAAGAAAAAATCTAAATTGAACAGGAACCGTATAATAATCCACTCCAACGAGTGGATTATTATTTTATGCCCATTGTTTTTAAGGCGGTCAGTGGCCTGCGGGGCCATGAAGCCCCATGAATGTGGGCCTGCGTCGGTTATAAAAAAGCATCCTTTCTACGCATCGTACAGCCATCTAAGCTGCAGGGTGCGATAGAAAAGATGCTTTTTTATTATCCATGACGGCTCAATGCCTTGCCGGCAGCAATGGATTTTGCAGGTGCCGCAAGGCATTCTCCCTTAGGGGATTGAAGAAGATTTGTTCCTGACCGCTATCGAATCAATTGGAAATGAGACGATGAAATGAGTTGCAGGCAGATGGCCCCCATCCATTGAAGGAACCTCGATATTTCTGCGGATGGCCCTGTAAAAACACAGCCAGCATGAAGGATAAAATGGTCTCAATGTTTTTTATTGCACTTCCTGGCCCAATTCCTTTGATACCAGATTCTGTTCACCCCAATCCTTCAGTTCAAGCAGGATAGGAATCATGGTAGCTGCTTTTGACGTCAAGGTATACTCGACGCGGATAGGACGTTCATCATATAGGGTCCGGCTCACCAGGCCATCTGCTTCGAGTTCCCTGAGGGACTGGGCAAGCATCGTATTCGTAATGCCCAGGACGGCGCGATGAAGCTCCCCGTAGCGCATGGTCTTATGGTGGTTGATGGCGCACAAAATGAGTACTTTCCATTTACCGCCAATGATATCAAGCACTCTTTTCAGTCCGCATCCATCCCCGCCAATGGTATCGCAAAGCGTTCGTTTTTTCATGGAACCGGCCTCCTTACTCTGGTTTTTCTGACTAAGTTAATTAATATTGCGTACTTGATAAGTTTTCTATACTAAGTATAATAGCATTATCAGGAACCAGAAACAAGAAAATTTTCAAGGAGGGTTTCGTTATGGAATATACATTTACGAATGAGAACTTTGAACAGGAAGTCCTGAAGAGCAAACAGCCTGTATTGATTGATTTTTACGCGGACTGGTGCGGCTCCTGCCGCATGATGGGACCGACGGTATCAGCCCTGGCTGCCAAATACGAAGGAAAACTCAAGGTTGGCAGGGTCAATGTGGACAAGCAGCAGGACCTTGCTGCCCGCTACGGCGTCATGAGCATTCCTGATTTTGTGGTCATCAAGGATGGTGAAATAGCCGGACAGTTTATCGGTGCCATGCCGAAAGACGTGCTTGAATCCAGGCTGAAGGCTATCTTATAAGGAGGCGTTCATTCATGAAAAATTTTGAGCTGCAAACCCATGGCATCTGTGCCCGGACGATTTCCTTCGGTCTGGAAGACGGCCGAATCCATCATATCCAGTTTAGTGGCGGCTGCCCTGGAAATCTGAGTGCCATCAGTAAGCTCCTGGAAGGAGAAAGGGCGGAAAAGGTCGTAGCCATGCTGAAAGGCAACACCTGCGGCGAAAAACCGACCTCCTGTGCGGACCAGCTGGCAAGGGGTGTGGAGCAGGCGCTGCAGAAAATGTAGTTTCAAAGCATCCTGGTCGATGATCCGAACATAGCGTAAACGATCGTTTCCCTGGCAAAATGGAGTTCCTTCGTTATTTTGGAACGCTGTTTTGCCATTTTTTTCAGGGAACTTTTATATTTATTATTGACATATGTCAGTAATAAATATAAAATTGACATATGTCAGAAAAGAGGTGCGACCATGGCAAGACCAAAACGCTGCCGGCACGTCTGCCGCTATCCCCGCTGCATGAGCTTTGGACCGGACGAAGAAAGAAACGCAGGGTTTGCCATCCTGAACGTGGATGAGTATGAAACGATCCGTCTCCTGGATTATGAAAACCTGACCCAAAAGGAATGTGCGGAACAAATGCAGGTAGCCCGTACAACCGTCACGGATATTTATGAAAGGGCCCGCCATAAACTGGCGGATTGCCTTGTCAACGGGAAGAAACTTATTATTGCCGGTGGGGACTACCAACTGTCGCAGCCCGGCGCTGATGCAAATTTATCGAACCTGGAGAAAGGAATGGGAATCATGAGAGTAGCAGTCCCTTATGAAAACGGAGAAATCTTTCAGCATTTTGGTCATACGGAAGCTTTTAAGCTGTATGATGTGAAGGATGGTTCCGTATCGGAAGTAGGCATCCTGCGCAGCGGTGAATCCGGACACGGTGCCCTGGCAGGTCTTTTGAAGGAAGCCAAAGCAGATGCCTTGATTTGTGGTGGCATTGGTTTTGGGGCCCAGATGGCCCTTCAGGAAGAAGGAATCAAGCTCTATGCCGGCGTAACCGGTTCCTGCGACGAAGCTGTAAAAGCCCTGGCCCAGGGGACCCTTGAAGCTTCCGGTGAAGCCAATTGCAGTCATCATCATGAAGATGGGCGCCATTGCGGAACACACGAGTCCTGTCACTGCCAGCATTGATCCGTGAGGACCGGGAAAGAGCAGAAACCCGGCCAGTACTTCCTGTCCTCCCCATCATTCACAAGGCGCTTGATACCAGCCTGGAACCGCTCAACCTGGAAAGCAATACCAGGAAGGAATTTCCAGCTGAAGTCGAAAACGAATGAAACCGATAAGAAAACAGACTGTCCGTTTCCCGTTCAGGAAAGATGGACAGTCTGTTTTCTTATGCCTCTTTTTGAGGATATTGTTGGAAGCACATCATGATCTTATAGGCTTCCTGTTTGGTCAGGGTAATACCGCGTCCCATTTTTTTGTGGTCCGGGCTCCATTCCCGGATGTCAAATTTAGGCGGACGGCCATTCCAGGAGATGACATTGAGTTCTTTTGTCCACCCGCCTGTGCTTTTGGACAGGACGCCGAGGGATTTGAGGATTGTGAAGGAAAAATCTGAAGTGTCTTTTGGCTGCATCGAGATGGCTCCTTTTCATGGATTTGAATGATTGATTCCTTCTTATTATACCTGATTTCCCGTTTTTTATGTTTCCCGATTGTCTGGTTGAAATGGCTGATTCTGGCATGAATCGGACAGAAACCGAAAAGGGGCTGATTTATGGCTTTTATGCAGCTCTGGGGAAAGTATGGAAAAAAAGCGCTGCAGGAAAACCTGCCATCCGTCCGCCAGGCCCTGCCTCCCTGGATTCCCGCCGGAAGTGAAACCAATCTTCACGAGACAGCCCTGGAAATTAATTCAATTCAGGTTGTGACGGAAAAGATACCCTGCCACGGAAAGGGCAACTGCCGCAATGAGGGTCAGCGGAACCAGGTTCCAGGCAAGACTGCTTAGTGGCAGTCCTTCGAGATAAATCCTCCGGATCAGTTCCAGACCAAAGCGGAGCGGATCCGCGTAGGTCAGGACCTGCAGGAAAACCGGCATATTCGAAACGGGCGTGATGATCCCGGAAAGCAGGGCCATGGGAACCATGATGACAATGACGTAGACAAGGACCTGCTGCATATTCTTGGAGATGGAAGAGACACAAAGGCCAAACCCCGTCGAACTGAGTACATAGAAGAAAATCGCTGTGTAAAAATCCAGATAGGATCCGGCAAAGGGCACCTGGAACCAAAAGAGACTGATCAGCAGCAAAATCGTACATTGGATCATACCGACAATCATGGGCGGAACGGCCTTTCCCACGAGGATGATTTTTTCCGAAACAGGGGCTACGAGAATCTGTTCAAAGGTGCCTTCTTCACGTTCCCTTGCAACCGAAAGGCCGGAAAGCAGGAATACCTGCGAAAAGCTTAACAAGCCGATGATGCCGGGAAGGAAGAACCAGCGCGTAATCTGATTCGGGTTGAACCAGGTACGGGTTTCAAGCGTTATAGGGCTTTTACGGCCTGTCCGCTTTCTGTTGTATTGACTGATGATCTGGCTGATGTCGTTGGCTGCCTGCCCGGCAATCACGGTGTTGCGGCCGTCCGTGATGACCTGGACGGGGGCTGTTTCTCCCTTGGCAAGGCGTTTCGCGAAATCCTCCGGAATGGTGACGGCCATGATGACATCGCCATTATCGATGTATTTCCCAATCTGGCTGGCATTCTGCAATGTCACTTTACGCCTGAAAAAGCGGGTGCCGTCAATGGCGGCAATCAGGTCGGTCGATTCCCTGCTGTGACTGAGGTCAACGACCGCGTAAGGTGCGTCTTCCAGATTGTAGTTTGCGGCATAGCCAAAGAGGAACCCCAGAATGATGCAGGGAATGACGATTATCAGGCGCGTTGCCTTGTCCTGCCAGATGGCCAGGATTTCCTTTCGGCAGATGACGGCGAGCTGCTGCAGATAGAGTTTTGTTCCTTCCATCATTCCACCTTCTTTCGCGTCATACCAAAAGCGGCACCAACAAAGAAAATTGCGTACAGGCACAGGAGACCGCCCTGTTTCAGGAGAATGCCCCAGTTGGTTCCCGAGAGAAAGAGTGACCGGATACAGGTGAGGTAATGGCTGAAAGGAAGGACGGCACCTACGATCTGAACACCAATCGGGGTCGAACGCAGGTCGAAGATGAAGCCGGACAGCACAAAGCAGGGCAGGAAACTGATCAGGATTGATGTCTGACAGGCCAGGAACTGGTTCTTTGTGATGGCGGATATGACAAGCCCGATGCCGAGGGCCACCATCAGGTACAGCATGGAAATGATGATGACCATTGCCAGGGACCCCACCAGGGGTACTTCAAATAGAAACCGGGATAGGATGAGGCAGATAAAGACACCGACCATGGCCACGCAGAAATAGGGTACAATTTTGGCGAGGACCAGTTCCATGGGTCGGACGGGCGTGACGAAAAGTGATTCAAAGGTACCGCGTTCCCACTCGCGGGCCATGACAATGGCCGTCAGCATGATGCCGACAATCGTGACGATGAGCATGATCAGTCCGGGGAGGAAGAACCAGGTACTGGAATTGGCATCGTTGTACCACATGCGGGAATGAATGGCGATACGCGATTTTCCTGCCATGCCGGGCTGGCGCAGGAGCCAGGAAGAAATGCTGCTTTCAATATACCCTTTTGTTGTCATGGCGGTCGCGGTTTCGACGCCGTCAAGCGCCACAAAGATTTTGGCTTCCCCCTGGGAGAGTTTGGACGTAAAATCTGAAGGAATATCGATGATGACACTGGCATCCCGGTTCAGGAACACTTTTTCGGCATCCTTGAGGCTGGTCATATAAGTCGGTGAAAAATAGGCCGAACCGTTCAGGAAACTGACCACGTCCTGTGCTTTAGGGGACGTGTCTTCCAGGACGACTACGGTGGGAATATTCTTGATATCAAGGGAAATCCCGTAACCAATGATCAGGATCAAAGCAATGGGAAGCACCATCCCGAGAAGGAGGGAGCTGGAGTCACGGGAGAGCTGGAGAAATTCCTTGGTGATGAGGGCCTTCATACGTCGGATGAACCCATTCATTTCGGTTCCTCTCCTTTCTCACGCGCCTGTTCCACAATGGTCATAAAGATGTTGTCCATGTCAGCCCCTTCCATGTGGAGCCGCTCACGGATTTCCGCAGGGCTTCCGATGGCAAGCAGGTGGCCGTTATCCTGGATCATGAAACGGTCGCAGTATTCGGCTTCTTCCATGAAGTGGGTCGTGATGATGATGGTCGTGCCCATGGCGGCAAGGGTCGTGATGCGGCGCCAGAAGTTGCGCCGCGTCAGGGGGTCAATGCCGGACGTCGGTTCGTCGAGAAAAAGGATCTTGGGTTCGTGCAGGAGGGCACAGGCCATGGAAAGGCGCTGCTTATAGCCACCTGGCAGGCTGCCTGCTTTCATATCGAGACGGTCTGACAGATAAAACTTGCTGACCACATCCTGGATTCGTTCCTTCAGTCTTTTTGGTGGCAGTCCATAGATGCCGCCGAAAAATTCCAGGTTTGCCATGACGCTCATATTGCTGTAAAGGGAAAATTTCTGTGCCACATAGCCGACATTGGCACGTGCCTGGGTACGGGCGGTGCGCAGATTGACGCCGGCTACGGACAGAACGCCGCTGGTTGCCGGTAAAAGGCCACAGAGCATCTTGAAGGTTGTTGTCTTACCCGCACCGTTAGGGCCCAGCAGGCCAAAGATTTCGCCTCTGTGGACTTCAAAGGAAGTATTGGCAACGGCTGTGAAATCCCCGAATTTCCGGACCAGGTTCTTTACGATGATGTTGACTTCCTTGCCCGGGCGGCCGCCTTTATCGAGAATTTCTTCCTCTTCCCGGCTGACGGGCAGGGACTCCGTTTCGGCTTTATGCAGGAGTACCATGAAACCGTCTTCCAGCGTGGGAGCGACCGGCTCCGCCTTGATTCCATGGGCATCGAGGTAAGGCACGTTTGTCACATGTTCCTGCAGGATAAAATGCACTTTTCCTCCGCGGGGAACGGCATCAACAATGTGTTCCGTATCGTCGATGAGGTGAGCCTGCAGGACACGCGTTGGTTCGCCCTGGGGCGGCGGGAAGCTGAAGCAGCGGCCCGCTGCAATCTGACACAGCGCGTCCGGTGTACCGTCAGCCAGGAGCTCGCCCTTGTTCAGTACGTAGACATGGCTGCAGAGCGCCGCTTCGTTCATATAGGCGGTACTTACCAGAACGGAGAGGTTTTCTTCACGGACAAATTGCTGGACAATCTCCCATAGTTCCTTGCGGGAGAGCGGATCGACGCCGACCGTCGGCTCATCCAGGAGCAACAGTTCCGGGGAACGGACCAGGGTGCAGGCAAGGCCCAGCTTCTGCTTCATGCCACCGGAAAGTTTGCCGGCGAGGCGACCCGTAAAGCGTTCCAATCCCATCATGGTAAGGAGTTTCCGGAACCGGGAAGGACGGGAATCCTGTGGCACACCGTGGAGATCGGCATAAAGGTTCATATTCTCCATGACCGTTAAATCTTCATAGAGACCGAATTTTTGCGGCATATAGGAAATGCGGGTCTGGATTTCTTCAGCACCGCTGACGCTGTCAAGGCCAAGCACAGTCAGTTTTCCCCCCGTTGGCTTCATCAGTCCGGCCACAAGGCGCATGAAAGTGGTTTTCCCGGCGCCGTCCGGGCCGATAATGGCGGTGAGGACTCCTTTTTTGACGGTTAAATCCAGTGCCTTCAGGGCGGTGACCTGTTTTCCCTTTTTGATGGTAAAGGTTTTATTCAATTGTTTGGCACGGATCATGATTTCATCCATGAACCTCACCCTTTATAACGCAATCCTGACGGTTGCCGGCATGCCCATGCGGAGCCGATTGTCCGGGTCATCCACGTAGACGCGGACTTCGTAGAGCAGGGCAGGACGCAGGTCGTTCGTTTCTACATTTTTCGGCGTAAATTCAGCAGTGGAGGAAATGTAACCGACCTGCCCCTCAATGGCCTTGTCCGGATAACTGTCGATATAGACCCTGGCCTCGCTGCCCTCATGGAGTTTTCCCAAATCGGATTCCTTGACGTAGACGCGGACCCATTTTTTGGTATTAAGGGAAATCCGGAACACCGGTTTCTGTGGGGACGCCATGTCCCCGGGTTCGAGGAGACGGGAACGGACCACTCCATCCTGGGGCGCGGTAAGCTCGGACTGGCTGAGGGTATACTTTTCCTGGTCCAGCTGATTTTTAAGGCTGTCCAGCCTGGCCTCGCCGGCCGCTACATCTTCCGCACGGGGCCCTGCAATGGCAAGCTGATTGGCTTCCTGTGCTTCTTCGGCCTTGGCAATGGCTACATCCAGTCTGGCACGGGCATCATCCAGGGCTTCCTGACTGACGGATTTACCGCCGGAAGTATTGAACGCGTTTGCCTTGCGGTCATACTCACGCTGCAGGAAATCACGTTCGGCAACGGCGGCATTGTATTTGGCCGCGGCCTGGGCCAGGTCTTCCTGTCGGGTTCCGTTGTGGAGTTTATCGACGGCAGCTTGTTGGGCTGCCATCTGCGACTGGGTGATCCTGATCCTGTATTGCAGGTCCTGCGTATCAAGACGGGCGAGCACCTGTCCTTTTGTGACCTTGTCACCTTCCTCAACGAGTACCTCCGCAATCCGGTCGCTGTTCTTGAAAGCCAGTGACACTTCCCGCAGGTCCACATTGCCGTTCAGGGTGAGTGTTTTGGCGGCGATCCGTGCCTGATGCTGTGCATAAAGGGCATGGGCGCCGAGGGCAACGAGTAACAGAATGACCGCTATGGTGATACCGGTCAGGATTTTACTTCCCTTGATTTTCTCAATCACAGCTTTCATTTTTTCTGACTTCCTTTCTTTGAGGCAGTTGCGGCTTCCTGAGCTTCCTGCGCAGCAAGCGGCTGCCAACCGCCGCCGAGGGCTTTAAAGAGGGATATCATGGAAGTCAGTTCCTTTCCTTTTGAAACGGTATAGTTTTGGTCCAGCTGCAGGTAGGACCGTTCGGCATCGAGGACGTCCATATAATCGGAAAGGCCATTCGAAAAACGGTTCCTTGCCAGATGGAAGGCATCCTGGGCGGCATCCCGTCCCTGCCTCAGTGTTTCACGGCGGAGATGGTCCTGGGCAATGGCTGTCATGGACGAGCGGACCTCGCCGGCTGCCTGAAGCACGGTTTTTTCGTAATTGGCCTGCATTTCTTTCTCCTTTTCTTTCTGGACGCGGACATTTTTCCGCAGGGCGCCTCCGTGAAAGAGTGGGAAGGTAACCTGCGGCAGAATGGCAAAGCCCGTACTGCCGGAAGTGAAAAGGCCGCCCGTCAGCGTGGCAAAACCTAAAAGACCGCTAATTGAAAACCTTGGCTTCAGTTCTGCTTTGGCAGCACTCGTCCTGGCAATCTGTGCGGCCCAGGCGCGTTCAGCCGCATGGACATCGGGACGTTGGCGCAGGACTTCGGCAGGAATGGCATTATAGAGCCGGGAATCTATGTCAGGCAGCGGCTGTGGCGGCAGGAGTTTCTCATTTAAGGCGCCGGGAATCGTTCCCGTGAGTACGGAAATCCGGTTCAGCGTATCGGCAATCGCTTTTTTGAGTTCCGGCACGCGGGCTTCACTGCTGCGCAGCGTATAAGTGGCCTGATCCGTTGGAAGGGCGGAAAGCAGTCCTGCCTTCCGATTGACCTGCAGGAGGGCCAGATTTTCCTTTTGGTTTTTGATATGGGCTTCCGTGACGGCCAGTTCTTCCTGCAGCGTCCGCAGGGTGATGTAATTCATGGCCACTTCCGCACTCAGGCTGACCCAGGTGGAGTAAAGCTGGGCGTTTCTTGCCTGTAAGGTATCGGAAGCCGCACGGACTTTTGCCCGCGTCTTTCCGAATACGTCAATTTCCCAGGAAGCGTCAATGCCGGCATAGGACCCTTCATCTTTATGATCGATGCCCAGAGGGTAGGCTTTCAGTCCGTCCGGTGTCAGTCCTTCTACCACATTGTCCGGAGCTTCCCCCCGCATCCATCCTCCGTTTACATTGATCCAGGGGAGCCGGGCTGCCTTGGCAATCCCGACCTGTTCGCGGGCCTGGTTCAGGCGTGAACGGGCTGCCATCAGGTCCCTGCTGTTTTCCAGGGCCGTCATGATCAGCTGGTCCAGGGTCGTATCGTGGAAAAGAGTCCACCATTGACCAAGCAATTGTGGATCCAGTGTCGCGGTCGGATTCTCCGTGACATATGGATTTTCATATTGGGAAGCCAGTGCTGTCCAGCTTGTCCCACGGAAATCGTCTGCCTGTTTTGTTTCGTTCGCAAAAGCAGGAACCACGGACAAAGCAGCCATGAGAAAAGAAAGCCCCCAGGCTGTTTTATCGAAACGCTTCATGATGTCACCTCCACAAAGATGTGTCTATCTTAAAGTATAGTACTTCCGGTAACGAAGGTATAGGGGGAAAGCAGGAAGAAAATGGGTCAGGGTGTCTTCCGGATTGCGTCCTGCCGTGAAAACTTCCCGATTTCTTATTGAGAATACCCGATAAATTCGTTACAATAAAAACAAAATAATGGAAGTAATGCAGGAGGGGATACAATGAAGATTGCGGTGGTCATGCAGGTAACGGAAGAACAGAAGGAATGGTTTCGGAAAGCGGCACCGGACGCCCATTTTACCTATGGGGAGGATCCTGCCGACCTGAAAGAGGCCGAGGTAATCATTGGAAATATTTCCCCCCGCGAAATCAAACATCTGCCCAAACTGAAATGGCTGCAGCTGGAAACCGCCGGGGCCAGAAGCTACTGCCTTCCCGGCCTGGTGCCGGAATCGGTGCTTCTGACCAACGCGACAGGCGCCTATGGGTTGAATATTGCGGAACATATATTGGGCATGGTGCTGGGGCTTATGAAAAATTTTCCCCGCTACGAAGAAAATCGCAAGGCCCATTTATGGAAGGATGAAGGGGCGGTTCGCACCCTCTTTGGTTCCACCGTCCTCATCGTTGGCTTTGGGGACCTGGGACGCTGTTTCGGCAGGCTGGCAAAAGCCCTGGGCGCCCATGTAATCGGCATTCGCCGCCGCAGTACGGCACTTCAGCCGGAGGCGGATGAAATGGAGACCATGGACCATTTGAATGACTGCCTGGCTCGGGCGGATGTGGTCGTATCCTGTCTTCCCGATACAAAGGATACAGAAGGTCTTTACTCAGCACAGCGCTTCGCGGCCATGAAAAAGGGTGTTCTCTTTGTCAATGTAGGCCGGGGCAGTGCTGTTATCCAGGAAGCCCTGATTGATGCCCTGCGGTCCGGACAGGTTGGGGGTGCTGCCCTTGATGTAACCAATCCGGAGCCGCTGCCCGTCGATGACCCCCTCTGGGATGCCCCGAATCTGATGATCACGCCCCATGTAAGCGGCGGATTCCATGCGAAGACAACCTGGGACCGGGTTGCTGCGATTGCCGCGGATAACCTGACCCGCTACTGTGCAGGACAGCCATTGAAAAATCTGGTCGACCGGGAAACCGGATACAGGAAATAAACAATTCCCCTGCTTTGAAGCGAAAAAAACGCAAAACAGGGGGTTCCATATGATATAATTAACTATTAGCATAATTCAATGGGAAAATGAGGTTTCCATAAAGCGCATTGGTCTTGGAAAAGCGGCTGCTGGCCAGCGGCTGGATAGCCGGCTGCCTGGACAAAGTGTTACGGAAGGGTGGACCATTGTTTTCCCGGAACAAGGAGGGATGTTATTTATGATGTATTTGATTCTGATGGGGATTCTCTCCCTTTGTATCGCTGTTTTTGCTGTACAGAATGCGGTAATGGTTGAAGTCTCGTTCCTGTTCTGGCATTTTTCCATGAGCCTTGCCCTTATTATCATCGGATCCCTCCTGATTGGTCTTGTCCTGTCAGGGCTTCTGGCTCTCAAGGTGAAGGCGGGCCATTATATGAAGGAACGGAAATTGAAGGGGAAAATCCGCGAACTGGAAGAGGAAAATGCGGAAAACAGGAAGAAAATAGGCAATGTCCCGCATTTTCGGACGCGTCCCAAAACCAGCAGTGAAGCCAGAACGGATACGGATACCAGCGAACCCATTATTAAACCATTCAACCCGGAAAAGTAGGATGAATCCATGATCTGTACAAAAATCAACAGGAAGACAGTCCCTCTCTCAGAGGCGCTGCGCAAAGAAAGTCAGGACCTGGGAATTTCCCCGGTCCTGATGGGAATCCTGGCGAGACGCCATCTGACGGATCCCCAGGCCATCAGGGAATTCCTGGATGGCAAGGAACAACCATTTTATAATCCTTTTCAGCTGCTCCATATGGATCGGGCCGTGGAACGTATCACGGAGGCTATCAGCAAGGAGGAAAAGATCACCATCTACGGCGATTATGATGTAGATGGGACCTCAGCCAGCTCCTTGCTGTTTCTGTTTTTTAAATCCCTGGGCGTCGAAGCCGGGATCTATATTCCCCGACGCGATACGGAAGGATACGGCCTGAACGCGGGAGCCCTGCAAAAGATTGCCGACGAGGGGACAACCCTGCTCATTACGGTGGATACGGGAATCAGCGGTGCCAGGGTCGTGGCGGAGGCGCCTTCCGGTCTGGATATCATTATTACCGACCACCATCTGCCCCCGGCGGAGCTGCCGGAGGCTTACACCGTCGTCAACCCGAACCAGCCCGGGGATACCTATCCGTGCAAGGCAATCTGCGGCTGCGGGGTGGCGTTTAAACTTTGCCAGGCTCTTTATCAGACCATTCATCATACGGATGCATTCTGGACGGACTTCATTGAGCTTGCGGCGGTGGCTACTGTTGCCGACGTGGTTCCCCTGGTGGACGAAAACCGGGAGATTGTACGCAGGGGATTGGCGAAAATCCGCAACACCTCCCTTACGGGACTGCGGGCCCTGCTGGATGCGGCTGTTAAAGCAGATTCACCGGTTACAAGCGAAACCATCGGATTCGGTATTGGTCCCCGGATCAACGCGGCCGGCCGTCTGGACGACGCAATGCTGGCAGTCCATCTGCTGGTTACTGACGACCCGGAAACGGCGCGGGACCTGGCCCACGAACTCAACGACCTGAATGCCAAACGGCAGGACATCAGCCAAAAAATCTTTGAGGAAGCAGAAACCATGCTGCTTGCGGATGGGGTTCCCCATTTTGGCATTGTTCTTGCCAAAGAAGGATGGCATCCGGGCGTGATTGGAATCGTCGCTTCCCGACTAACGGAAAAATATCATCAGCCCACCATCCTGCTCTCCATCAAGGACCATGTTGCGAAAGGGTCGTGCCGCAGCATCCCACCGGTTCATCTGTATCATGCGCTGGAAGCCTGCAGGGAACATCTTGTGCAGTTTGGCGGCCACGCCCAGGCAGCGGGGCTGACAATGGAAGAAAAGAAGGTAGACGCCTTCCGCCGAAAGTTCCAGGAAACGGTCAAATCCATACTGAAGGGGATTCCTTATGAACCGGAGGTTGAAGCGGATTATTTCCTGCCGGAAGGAGAAACCCTGACCGAAGCAGACGTCCATGAACTGGAGCGACTACAGCCTTTTGGTCAGGACAATCCGGCTCCCATCCTGGGTTTTTCAAAAGCGGTCATCACGGATGTGCGTACGATGGGACGGGAGCAGAATCACTTGCGCCTTGATATCCTTTTTGGTACAACGACCTATAAGGGCCTGCTTTGGCAGGAGGGTCCGCGAAGCCATTATTTTTACATCGGGGAAGAGGCTGCCGTGGCATTTGCACCGCGCCTCAACACATTTCGCGGCATTACCAGTGTCGACCTGGAAATCAAGGCCGTTGATACGCCTTACCGGATTGTTGACTGGCGATATAGTAACCACGACAAACGTACGATTTTAAATAATATTTTACAAAAAGATGAAAAAACTGTACTATATGTAGGAAACCGTGAGACAATTAAGGAACTTCCCGCCGGGACACATGTGCTCCTCTATGGAGAACCTGTCCCCGAAGGTACCCGGACGGTTGTCTTTTATGATGCCGGAGCCGGCAATATCCTTGATGAAGCCCGGTTTCCGCTGAAGCAGGACCAGGCGGGAACACTTCATCTGCTTTTTAACCGGGAAGAACTGGTCTTTCTGCGGGATGAATTGAAACGGGCCTATCCCGATGTAAGGGGATTGCGCAGCTGTTATGCCCAGATGAGGAACCAGATCCGTATGCATGATGGCTGCGGGGAAAACAGGCTCCGTGGAATGAAGACGCCGGACGGATACGTGATCAGTCAGGCGGTACTGGAACTTTTCCGAAAGCTTCATCTCCTGACAGGAGGGACGGATTCCCTTCAAGTAGAAAATCCGGGAAGCTTTGATATGGGGCGGACCGATGCGTTCCGGGAAATGCAGGAACAGGGCCGCCAACAGGAGGAAGCACTTTACCGTCTCTGGCACCTGAAGCCGGAGCGGATTGCTGCCCTGTGGAAACATCAGAGGGGGTGAGAACATGGAACAACTGGATGCAACACCGATCAGTGCCGAGGAATTTTATAGCAGGATCAGCAAATATCTGACCCCTCGTCAGGTTGAATTTGTACGGGAAGCCTATAATTTCGCGGCGGAAAAGCATGCTGCCCAGAAACGGGCTTC
>CADBQR010000003.1 GCA_902796945.1 uncultured Acidaminococcus sp. | reverse complement strand
CCTGGCTTTTACCGTGGAATCCATTACGGAAACCCTGTTTTTGGTCAAGGATCGGTCTTTCCCGCTCAATCCTGATAAACGGCCGCTGGAAGAGATCCTGGAGGAACTGATTGACTTCGCCCTGGAACCAATGAAAACGGGAAAAAATGCGAAAACCCAGGGGAGAGGAGATAAGCAACCATGAAAGAAAAGATCACGAACTGGCTGCAGACACATAAAAAACAAGTTGCCATTGCCTGTGCAGTCCTTCTGGCTGCCCAACTCGGGCGCGCTTTATACAAAGTGCTGTATAAGCCGAAGGTGGAAAAAAACATTCCCTATGTACGTACCATTACCGTAGGGAAGGATACGTATGCCACGGATTATACCTACCCCGGGACGGTCCGCGGCAAGTATGAATCCACCCTTGCCTTCCAGGTTGGTGGGCGCATCACGCAGCGCAACGTCAACCTGGGGGACCAGGTCCGGGCCGGTCAGGTGCTGATGGTCATCGATCCCAAGGATGTGCAGCAGCAGGTAGATAATGCCCGGGCTGCCGTTAATTCCGCAGCCAGCAACGCCAAACTGGCCGCTGACAACGCCCGCCGCTATGGAGCCCTCTTCCGTCAGGGAGCCGTCAGCGAGTCCGTCTGGGATACGTATCGCACCCAAAACGAAGCTGCGGAAGCCACCCTGGCCCAGGCCCAGGCACAGCTTGCCACGGCGATGAACCAGCTTGGCTATACACAGCTCACTGCTGACCATGACGGGGTAGTATCTTCCGTTACCGGTGAGGTTGGGCAGGTAGCCTCGGCCGGCGCGCCGATGGCAACAGTCGTCCAGGACGGTAACCGGGAAATCGAGATCTACGTTCCGGAAGGGCGCCTCGGCACCATTGCACCCGATATGCCCTGTACCGTCACATTCTGGGCCCTGAACGACGTAACGGCGGACGGTACGATTCGTTATATCTCCCCCATGGCGGATACGGCTACCAGGACCTACAAGGTACGGATTGCCATACCCTCGATGCCGGAAGGCGCCAAGCTTGGAATGACAGCCAAGGTAACGCTGGGAGCCGGCAGCCGCACCGCCGTAGTCATTCCCCGTTCCGCCCTTTATGAAACAGGCGGCTCGACGAACGTCTGGGTCGTCAGGGACGGAAAAGTATCCCTCGTTCCCGTGGAACTGGGTCCCTATCAGGATGATAATGTGACCATCAAGAGCGGCCTGTCTGACGGCGATGTCGTTGTTACGGCCGGCATCAGCAAACTGCGGGAAGGAATGGAGGTTAAACTGGAAGGAAGTGCATCCTGATGAACCTGAACTTAGCCAGATGGTGTGTCAAACACCGGCAGGTAGTCTACTTCTTTACAGTGCTGATCTTCATTGCCGGTATTTATTCCTTCCACGCCCTGGGGCGCAGTGAAGACCCTTCCTTTGTTGTCCGCCAGATGGTCATTTCGGCTGCCTGGCCCGGTGCCACAGCCGACCAGATGCAGGACCTGGTGACAAGCAAGCTGGATAAGATGGTCCAGGCTACGGATGATATCGATTATATTACGTCCTATTCCCGCCCGGGAGTCAGCGTAGTCAACGTCATCCTGAAGGAACAGGTTCCCAACGCAGCAGTCCGCAAGCATTGGCTGGAGGTCCGCAACTATATCAATGACCATGCTTCTGAGCTGCCAAGCGGTCTCTACGGTCCCTATTTCGATGACCGGTTTGATGACGTTTACGGCAACATCTATGCCCTGACCTCGGACAGTTTCTCCCTGGAAGAGCTCCGCGTGGAAGCAGAAGAACTGAAGCGTCAATTCTATACGGTACCGGATGTAAAAAAGGTGGAACTCATTGGCGAACAGCCCATGCGCATCTACGTCCGGATGTCCAACACGAAGCTTGCCGAACTGGGACTGACCCTGAATCAGGTCACCAGTGCCATCAACGGGGAAACCAGCGTTGCCCCGACGGGAAAACTGGATAACAACGGCGATGACGTCTTCATGCGCGTCACAGGAATCACCAAAAAGCTTGACGATGTCCGTGCCATCCTGATCAATGCCAATGGCAAGACATTCCGCCTCGGCGATATTGCCACGGTCACCCAGGAATATCCGGATCCGCCGGAACCCAAGATGTATGTGAATGGTCAGCAGGCTGTGGGGATTGCCATTTCCATGGCCGACGGGGGCAACAACATCACCCTCGGGCACAACCTGCAGAAGCTGACCAATAAAATGGAAAAAGTGCTGCCCCTGGGAATGGAACTGAAACAGGTCGCCAACCAACCGAAGGTGGTAGAGGATTCCATCAGTGAATTCACGGAAGGCCTTTACGAAGCCATCATCATCGTGCTCGTGGTCAGCCTTTTTTCCATGGGGCGCCAGTGCGGCTACGTCATTTCCGTCTGCATTCCGCTCGTGCTTATGGGTTCCTTCGTCGGCATGTATATTGCCGGCATCGACCTGCACAAGATCTCCCTGGGATCCCTCATCATTTCCCTCGGCATGCTCGTTGATGACGCCATCGTAGTCGTCGAACTGATGGAAGTCAAGATGAGCGAAGGCATGGATCGGCTGGAAGCCGCCACCTATGCCTTTGAGACAAACGGTGTCACCCTTTGCTTCGGGACCATGATTACCTGTCTGAGCTTCCTGCCCATTGCCTTTTCCAACTGCAACGTCTCCGAATTTGCCGGGTCCCTCTTCCCCGTCATCTCCATGACGCTGATGTTCTCCTGGTTCGTTTCCCAGACCGTTGCACCCACATTGGGCTACGAATGGATCCATCCGAAGGTAATCCAGGCAGAAAGCTATGACATCCCGTTCTACAATCGCTTCCGCAGCCTTCTGGAATGGTGTCTCCACCACAGCAAAACCGTCATGCTGGTAGCCGTGGGCTGCCTGGCCGGATCCATTTTCCTTCTGACCCTGGTCAAACAGGAATTCTTCCCTGAATCGGTACGGCCGGAAGTCATTACGGAACTCCATCTGCCGGAAGGGGCCGGTATCAAGCAGAGCGACAAGGCCATGCAGACATTGATGAAAGCCATCGACGGCGATCCTGACGTCGATCATTATTCGGCTTACATCGGCAAGAGCTCGCCCCGCTTCATCCTCGTGCTGAACCCGGTCCAACCGCGTGACAACTACGCGCAGCTCGTGACGGTTGCCAAGGATGTCAATGCCCGCCGGCGCATTGCCAAGAAAATTGATGCCATCATCAAGGAAAAGCTCCCGGAAGTCACGGCTTACTCCAAGGCCGTACCGCTGGGGCCGCCCAAGGATTATCCGGTCATGTTCCGGGTGTCCGCCCCGACAGCGGATATGGCCCGGACCTATGCGGCAAAGGTCCGCGATCTCATGGAGCAGAATCCGGATGTGACCATGACCATCTATGACTGGATGGAAAAGGCACCGGCAGTCAGGATTGAAATCGACAATGACCGGCTGAAACAGATCGGCCTGACGCGGAGTGAAGTTTCCAACGTCCTCTACGCCAACGTCTCCGGCTACACCTTCTCCCATTACTACGATGGTGACCAGAACCGGAGCATGGTCTTCCAGCTCGATAAGAAAGACCGCAACTCCATCCATGACGTCCAGTCCATTACGATTCCCACCGCCAACGGGGCCGTACCGCTGTCCCAGGTGGCCCGCATTACGCCGGTCATGGAAGACAACATGATCTGGCGCCGCGACCTGCAGCCCACCATTACCATCGGCGCGGACGTCGGTGAAGGTGTGACCGGTAACGACGTGGCACAAAAAATCTGGGATGATATGAAACAGTTCCGTGAAAGCCTGCCGCCCGGTGTGACCGTGGAAATTGACGGTCCCCTCGAAAGCAGTACCAAGGCAACGCGCTACCTGATGGGCCCAATCCCGGGCATGCTCATTGCCATGCTGGTGCTGTTGATGTTCCAGATGAAGGATGTCCGCAAGCTCTTCGTCATTCTCTGCACGGCGCCGCTGTGCATCACCGGGATTGCCATCGGCCTGCTGCTCTTTGACGCGCCCATGGGTGTCATGGCTGAAGTCGGCTCCTTCGCCCTCATTGGTACGGTCATCCGCAATTCCATGGTCATTATCCAGCAGGTTGACCTGCACCGTGAACAGGGCATGGACCATTATAAGGCGGTCGTGGAAGCATCCATTGTACGCTTCCGCCCCATCATGCTGGCAGCGCTGACGACCATCCTGGGCCTGGTTCCCATGTTCGCCAGTCCCTTCTGGAATGCCATGGCCATTGCCATGGCCTGTGGCCTGACCGGTGCCACCGCGCTGACCCTGCTCTTTTTGCCCACGTTGTACTGCATGGTGTTCAGGGTAAAATAACCACCCATTTCCTGTTGATCTCAGCCTTCAGGGCTGCTGCTTCGTGCAGCAGCCCTTTTTTAGCAATGATAATACCTGCGTAATGTGATAAAATGACAGCAGTGTATGAAGTGCTCCAACCTTGTTTTCAACCTGTTTGGGAGGGATGGCATGATGGATAAAAAGAAAGTGAAGAAAACGGCCGCAGCGGCTCCGGCCATGCGAAAAGAGCATGACTCCATGGGAGAAATCCTGGTTCCGGCCGACCATTACTGGGGTGCGCAGACACAGCGCAGCTTCCAGAATTTCCGTATCGGCACTGAAAAGATGCCCCACGAAGTCATTGAGGCCTTCGCTTATTTAAAAAAGTCGGCGGCCCAGGCCAATAACAAGCTGAAGAAACTGGATTCGGAACGCTGCAAGATCATTGGCAAGGTCTGCGGGGAAATCCTTGCGGGCAAACTGGACGGCAATTTCCCGCTGGCAGTATGGCAGACGGGAAGCGGAACCCAGAGCAACATGAACGTCAATGAAGTCATTGCCCACCGCGGCAACGAAATCGCCGGCAAGGAGCTGCTCCACCCGAACGACCATGTCAATATGTCCCAGAGTTCCAATGATACGTTCCCCACTGCCATGCATATCGCAGCCATTCGTGCCCTGGAGGAACAGCTGATGCCTTCCCTGAGGGAACTGATTGAAGCTTTCAGGAAGCTGGAAAAAGCAAACAAGGGCATCGTTACCACTGGACGTACCCATTTGCAGGATGCCGTGCCCATTGCTTTTTCCCAGGAGATTTCCGGCTGGCGTACGATGCTGGAACGCAGCCGGGAAGAGATCAAGGCCGCTGAAAAAGGGCTCCTTGAGCTGGCCCTCGGCGGAACGGCCGTCGGTACCGGCCTGAATGCGCCAAAGGGGTTTGACCGTCTGGTGGCTTCCTATGTCGCCAAGAATACGGGATATAAATTCAAGACCGCTGCCAATAAATTCCATGCCCTGACGAGCCTTGACGATATGGTCTTTGCCCACGGCGCCCTGAAGGCACTGGCGGCCAACCTCATGAAGATTGCCAACGATGTCCGCTGGCTCGCGAGTGGTCCCCGCGACGGACTCGGCGAAATCACGATTCCCGCGAATGAACCGGGGTCTTCCATCATGCCGGGCAAGGTCAACCCGACCCAGTGTGAAGCCGTTACGATGACGGCCGTCCAGGTCATGGGAAATGACGCCACCATCGGGTTTGCTGCTTCCCAGGGAAATTTCCAGCTGAACGTCTTCCTGCCGGTAACGATCTATAACTTCCTGCAATCCGTGCGTCTGCTGAGCGATGTCATGCACTCCTTTACGATTCACTGTGTGACCGGTATCAAGGCCAACAAGGAGAAAATGAACAGCAACCTCCACCGCTCCCTGATGCTGGTAACGGCCCTCAGCCCTTCCATCGGCTATGAAAATGCCGCCAAGGTAGCCAAACTTGCCTTCCAGGAAAATATTTCCCTGAAAGAAGCCACGCTGAAACTGAAGTTCATGACGGAAGAAGAATTTGATGCGGTCTTCCATCCGGAAGAAATGGTGTAATGATGAAAAGACCCAAAATCACGATCCGTGTTGTCGACAAAAAGGGCCCCATGCCCTGCCACCACGGGCACATCATTGGCTCGGAGCTTGACTTTGACCGGGACCGCGGGCGGCTCTGCCCGATGGCGCAGCATGTCCTGTTTCCCTATATCGACATCCTGCGCTACGGCGGCACGATTCCCGGCATGAAAAATAACCGCATCCGGGTTTCCTGCCCCGATGCGGATGTCATCAACATTTTTGAAATTGAAATTGTGTCGGAGGAAAAGCAGGACGCCCATTAAGGGAGGAGTACCCATAACAGAGCTCTTCCCCGGCCCGTTCCTGCCGGTAGGATTCCTGTGAAAGTAAGTAATTTTACCGGGTGCCAAATCAACCGCGCTTAACTTCCCCGGCCCACCTGATTTAGACGGTTTCGCCGAGATCAGCAAAAAGAGGGTGTCGCTTTTGCGGCACCCTCTTTTAAATGGCCGGAACCCTGGAATAAAAGGAGCATCTGCCGTATTCTTACCCACGAAATCCGGTTTTCTCCAGGTATTGGATGAACTTGTGATAGTATGTCCCTTGAAAAACGGCACACACGACCCAGCTGATGGGATAGGCCAGCATCACGATGTAGAAGTCAGGAAAAGCGGCAAAAAGCGTTTTGCACCACAGGATCCGCACGCCGCAGATGCAAAAGACGGAGATCAGCGCGGGCGGCAGGGAATGCCCATAACCCCGCAGGGCGCCGCAAAATACTTCAATCATACCGTCGATGACTTCCAGGGAAATGACATAGTAAAAGCGCTGGACGCCAAATCGAATCACGTCCGCATCCGATGTAAAAAAGGACATCAGCCAGGGTGCCTGCCAGCAAAGCAGGGCGGACACGGAAATCGTGAACCCACAGACCAGCCGCATACACCAGCGAAAAACTTCCCGGCACCGCTGCAAGCTGCCGGCTCCCCGATTCTGCCCGATAAAGGTAGTGGCAGCCTGACCAAAGGCATTCATCATGTTGTAGAGAAAGATTTCCGGAATATAGGCCGCGGAAGAAGCGGCCATGACCGCGGGACCTAAACTGTTGACACCGGATTGAATGACCACGTTGGACAGACAGAAAACCGAACCCTGCAGCCCTGCCGGCGCACCGATGCGCAGGATTTCCTTCAGTTCCGTTTTATCCAGCCGCAGCCTGCGGAGCTGAAGGTCCAGTCCATAGGAGGCCCGCGTCATGAAGCAGAGCAGCAGCAGGGAATTAAGAAAATAGGAAAAAACCGTTGTGGAAGCAACAGCGGTAATGCCCAGATGCATCCCATTGACCATCAGCAGATCCAGCAGGATATTCAGGAGACTCGTCATGATGAGACTGATGAAGGGGGTCCGCGTATCCCCGCGACTGCGACAGATGGCCGCCTCAAAATTATATAGGCTGATAAAGGGCAGGGCCAGGAGGTAGATGCCAAAATAGTTTCCGGCCTCGGCCATGACGCTTTCCGGTACCGCCAGCATCTGCAGGAGCGGAACGATGGCAAGGCGGGCAACGGCGGTCATGAACAGCCCGAAAAGCAGTGAAAAAAGGATTCCCGTGTGCACGGCCCGGGAGGCCAGCTCCTTTTCACCGGCCCCCAAATGGGTGGCAACAGTGACATTGACACCGATGGACAGGCAGATAAACCAGGTAACCAGAAGGCTGATGCCGGAAACCGTGCTGCCCGCGGCCGCCATGGCCGTATCACTGACATAATGCCCTAAAATCGCAACATCGGCTGAATTAAAGAGATTTTCGCAGATACTGGTCAGCCCCAGGGGAACAGAAAAAAGAATAATTTTGTCCCAAAGGGAGCCATGCAGCATATCGATTTTATGTGCCATCGAGCCCATCTCCTGTATGCAGGGTTTCCAGAGATTGTTCCCTCTGCCTGAAAATCCGGTACTTCCGGTAAAAAGGCCTGTATAAGGAGCAGGCCGGCCTTCTCCGGAAAAAACGTACCGGATCCGCGCCATTGGCCCCGTCCTTATTCAGGGGTCTTTTCCCACCAGTGGCTGAACACCTGCGTGGAATCATCAAGGTCCAACACCTCGCCGATACGGGGTGTGAGAAAGCGATAGGGACGCCCTTCAACCGCTTTGGCAAGATCTTTCAGCGGCGTATCCCAGGCGTGACGGGACAAGGTAAATTTACTGTTGTGCACGGCTATGATGGCTCTGGCCTTCACGTCTTCCCCGGCCTGCGCCGTTTCTTCCGGCATCATATGGATCTTGGCCCAGCGCTTGTTATATTGCCCGTTTTCCAGGATGGCCAGATCAAAGCCGCCAAAACGACGGCCTATTTCCCTGAAATGACGACCGTAGCCCCCGTCCCCGCTGTAATAAACTTTATGGTGCTCCGTAATGAATGCAAAACCGCCCCATTCTGTCTGGTTCCGGTCCATGAAACGCCCGGAAAAATGTTGGCTCGGCAATACATGAATGGTCAATCCCGGAAGAGGGGCGACCCTTTCATACCAGTCCGCCTCATGAATGATGTCCGGTGCAAATCCCCAGCGTTCAAAGTCCTCCCCAATGCCAAGGGGGGTCACGATATGGCGGACCTTTTGTTTCAGGGCCATTTGTGTATCGTAGTCCAGATGGTCCCAGTGATTATGGGAAATCACCATGACATCGATGCAATCCGGCATATCCTCCGCATGATAAATATCGGTCCCGGCATAGGCCCTGAAATTTTTCAGTGGCAGGGGGGAGCAGTACCCGCTGAAAACGGGATCCACCAGGATATGCAGTCCATCCACCTGCAGGTAAAAGGAAGAATGCCCCATCCAGACCACCACATTGGCAGCGGGGTCCAGATGCTTTAAATCCGTCCTGACAGAAGGCAGCGGATGGTCGGGAAACAGTGCGCGGTTATCACCCAGTATGAATTGATAGAGCGACGAAAGCGTAGCCATTAAAAAACCCTGCTTCGGCTTGTCCTCTTCCGGTTCCACCATAATGGTCACTGGTTCCAGGTCAACAAAGGCCCCATTTTGATAATGCGGGGATGCCTGGATCCTTTTCAGCCGATTTCCCGTCGGGGCGTATCCGAACCGGGGCGTGTGGACAAACCAGAAGACACCGATTCCAATCAGGGCCAGAAGGCCCAGGATCATCAAAAGAATTTTTATCATGCCTTTTTTCATACCGTTCTCTTTCCTTATTGTCGATTACTTCTATTATAGCGGGTTAGCCTTAAATAGAGAACTCCTCTTGTAGATGGAATGAGAGGCGTTCTTTTCTATATGTACAAAAGTTTACATTTTCACGTTGTCAATTCATTATTAAAACATTTTCCTAAAAAATTGCTTGCATTCTGTATCAAAAGATGATAATATCCCAACTATCAAATTCATAGGAAAAAGGCGTTGAAGAGAAAGAGTACGTTTCCGGAAGCCACCAGAGAGTTGCCGGTTGGTGCGAGGCAGCAGTGGAAAGAAACCGAACTGATCTCCGAGCCGCTCGCTGAAACAGAAAGGAGTAGGCGGAGCCGGGGCCTGGCCGTTAACAGACAGGACGGTATCGACAGGAATGTCCGTACCGATAGAGGGCACATCCATCTGATGTGAAGCAGAGTGGTACCGCGTAAGATTTCAAGATCTTTCGTCTCTTGGCAGAGATGAAAGATCTTTTTTGATGCGTAAAACAGGAAAGGTCCAGTATAGGAGGAATGCATCGTGAAGAATGTAGAACAGTACAAAAAAGGCTATTTTATGCCGCCCGTCGTGGATATGTCCTGGGCAATGAAAGACGCCCCTGATAAGGCACCCATCTGGTGCAGCGTCGATTTACGCGACGGCAACCAGGCCCTGGTAATCCCCATGAGCCTTGAGGAAAAAGTGGAGTTCTACAAGGTCCTGGTAGCCATGGGCTTCAAGGAAATCGAAGTCGGCTTCCCTGCCGCTTCCGAAACCGAATATGAATTCCTTCGCTATCTGGCAGACCATGACCTGATTCCTGACGATGTAACCGTGCAGGTCCTGACCCAGGCGCGGGAACATATCATCAAAAAGACCTTTGAAGCCCTGCAGGGCGTCAAGAATGCCATCGTCCATGTCTATAATTCCACATCCTTTGCCCAGCGGCAGCAGGTATTTCGCAAATCCAGGGAGGAAATCAAACAGATTGCCATTGACGGGGCCATGCTGCTGCAACGGCTGACGGAAGAGGCCGGGGCCAATTACCGGTTTGAATATTCGCCGGAAAGCTTTACCGGGACGGAACCGGAATATGCCCTGGAAGTCTGCAACGCAGTCCTGGAGGTATGGAAGCCGACCGCGGACCGCAAGGCCATCATCAACCTGCCCTCAACGGTACAGATGTCCATGCCTCACGTCTTTGCTTCCCAGATTGCCTATATGTCCCAGAACCTGAAGTACCGGGACAATGTCATTCTATCGGTTCATCCCCACAACGACCGCGGCACCGGTGTCGCTGACGCGGAGATGGCCATGCTGGCCGGGGCGGACCGGGTCGAAGGAACTCTTTTCGGGAATGGGGAACGGACTGGCAATGCGGACATCGTCACCATTGGCATGAACCTGTATGCCCTCGGCGTCGACCCGGGGCTGGACTTTTCCAATATGCCGAAACTCGTGGAAACCTACGAACGGGTTACCCGCATGCACGTCCATGAACGGCAGCCTTACGCTGGCAAACTGGTCTTTGCCGCCTTCTCCGGATCCCATCAGGATGCCATTGCCAAGGGCATGAAATTCCGGGAAGAAAATAAGGAACCTTACTGGACCTGTCCGTACCTCTATATCAATCCCCATGATGTCGGACGCACCTACGATGCGGATGTCATCCGCATCAACAGCCAGAGCGGAAAAGGCGGTGTCGGGTTCATCATGGAAACCAATTACGGAATCGATATGCCGAAGGCCATGCGGGAGGACTTCAGCTATTTTGTAAAGGAAGTCTCCGACCATCGTCATCAGGAACTGAAGCCGGACGAGATCTTCAATCTCTTCAAGGACCATTATGTAAATCAGTTCCTTCCCATCGAACTGGAAGATTTTACCTTAAAGAAGAAAAAAGGCACCTGGACCGGAAAAATCCTGGTGCGTGCCGCAGGCCGGGAAGTCATTCTGGAAGGCAGCGGAAATGGCCAGCTGGACACGGTAAAAAATGCCATCTGCAAGGCCTATGGCATCCAGATTGCCGATCTTACCTACAGTGAGCACGACCTGGACCGGGTAGCCGAATCCCGCGGCATTGCCTATTTCGGTCTTACCGATGAAAAGGGGACGACCACCTGGGGTGCCGGCGTCGATACGGATACGATGACGGCCTCCATCAAGGCTTTTATCTGTGCCGTAAACCGCATGAAAGATATCAAGGATCGGGTTTATGGGGTAAAACTGATCTCCCAGCCCGATGAAATCAGCGAATTCAGGGCTGGCGCCGGCGCACACTGAAAAGCCGGTGACCGGAGCGGTGGCAGGACCAGCCCGTTTTTGGTCCCTGCCTTGACAGGAAATCCAGGCAGACGATTGAAGAAAGCGGCACTTCGCCGTAAGATAAAGACAGAAGGTTAATTGAATCGCGTGTTTCCTACGATATATCAGGAAAGAAAGGATGACCAACATGGGAATGACAATGACGCAGAAAATCCTGGCAAAACATGCCGGAATGGACTTTGTAAAACCGGGTGATTTAATCACCTGCAACCTGGACCGGGTGCTGGCCAATGATATCACGGCACCGCCGGCAATCGTGGAATTCCGGAAAATCGGGAAACCCGTCTTTGACAAGGACAAGATTGTCCTGGTGCCGGACCATTTTATTCCCAACAAGGATATCAAATCCGCCGGGCTGGCCAAAATTGTCCGCGACTTTGCCAGGGAACATCACATTACCCATTACTATGAAGCAGGCCGCGCCGGCATTGAACACGTGATTCTACCGGAAAAGGGCATTGTCGGCCCGGGAATGCTGATTGCCGGCGCCGATTCCCATACCTGCACCTATGGGGCCCTGGGCGCCTTTGCTTCGGGAGTTGGCTCTACGGATATGGGCGTTGCCATGGTCACGGGCAAATGTTGGTTCAAGGTACCGGATGCCATCAAGGTCAACATTACCGGGAAAAAACCGGACGACATTACCGGAAAGGATGTCATGCTGACCCTCATCGGTATGATTGGTGTGGATGGAGCACTTTATAAATCGCTGGAATTTACCGGCGACGGGATTTCCGAACTGGATATGACGGATCGCTTCACCATTGCCAATATGGCCATTGAAGCCGGTGCCAAGAATGGGATCTTCCCGGTTGACGAACAGACGAAGGCGTACGAAAAGGGCCGGGTGGAGCATTATGAAATCTTCACTGCCGATCCTGATGCTTCCTATTGCCGTACCGTGGACATCAACCTGTCTGAGCTTAAACCGGTGGTTGCCTTCCCCCACCTGCCCGGCAATACAAAAGTCGTGGGCACCTTTGGGGATATCAAGATCGATCAGGTTGTCATCGGCTCCTGCACCAACGGGCGCCTGGAAGACCTGAAAATTGCCGCCTCCATCATGAAGGGGCGCCGCATCCACCCGGATGTGCGCTGTATCGTCATTCCCGGCAGCCAGCAGGTCTACAAGGAAGCCATGAAAGCGGGCTACATCGATACTTTCATCGATGCCGGCTGCGTTGTATCCACCCCGACCTGCGGTCCCTGCCTGGGAGGGTATATGGGAATCCTGGCAGCAGGTGAACGCTGCGTCTCCACCACGAACCGCAATTTCCGCGGCCGCATGGGACATGTCGACAGTGAAGTCTATCTGGCCGGTCCGCAGGTAGCCGCGGCCACCGCTATTGCAGGAAAGATTGCTGCTCCGAAGGAGGTTCATTGATTATGAAATTTGAAGGAAAAACATGGGTTTACGGCGATAACATTGATACGGACGTAATCATTCCTGCCCGCTATTTGAACACATTCGATCCAAAAGAACTGGCCTCCCACTGCATGGTCGATATCGATAAAACTTTTGCCGGGAACGTAAAGAAGGGGGATATCATGGTCGGCGGCTGGAACTTTGGCTGCGGCTCTTCCCGTGAACACGCCCCCATTGCCATCAAGGCATCCGGCGTCCCTGTCGTCATTGCCGCCAACTTTGCCCGCATTTTCTATCGCAATGCCATCAATGTCGGTCTCCCGGTCCTGGAAATCGGCGACGACGTCAAGAAAATCCGTAACGGTGACCGCCTGAAGGTTGACATTTCCAGCGGCATCATTGAAGACGAAACAACGGGTGAAACCTTCCATGCAGCCCCACTTCCCGGCTTTATCCAGGACATTGCCGCAGCCGGCGGACTGGTCAATTACGTAAAGGAGAATGCATGATGGCGAAAAAAATCGTTGTAATTCCCGGTGACGGGATCGGTAAGGAAATTACGGAGGCGGCGGTCCGGGTCCTGAAAAAGGTCGAGGAAATCCATTCCATTGGGTTGACGTACGAGGAAAAACCGGCCGGCGGTACCGCCTACGATATGTGCGGCAATCCGCTCCCCGCGGATACCATTGAGGCAGCCAAAGCGGCTGATGCGGTTTTGTTCGGCGCTGTAGGCGGGGATAAATGGGACAATGTAGATCCGGCCAAGCGCCCGGAAAAGGCGGTTTTGGGCCTGCGCAAGGCCCTGGGCCTCTATGTGAACCTGCGTCCTGTCCACGTTTCCCCTGTCCTGGCTGATTATTCCCCTTTGAAACCTGATATTGTCACCGGCACGGATGTATTGATTGTCCGCGAACTGATCGGCGGCATCTATTTCGGTGACCGCTGCGAGTCGGAAATCCACAACGGTGTCGAACGGGCCTGGGACCTGGAAAACTACAGCGTTCCGGAAGTGGAACGGATCAGCCGGTTTGCTTTCAACGCCGCCCGGAAACGCCGCCATAAGGTGACTTCCGTTGATAAATCCAATGTCCTTGCCACTTCCCGTCTGTGGCGCCGCACGGTCATCAAGGAAGCCGAAGCCTTTCCCGATGTGGAATTGAACCATATGTACGTCGATAACTGTGCCATGCAGCTGGCTTCCCATCCGACCCAGTTTGATGTCATTGTCACGAGCAACCTCTTCGGGGACATCCTGAGCGACGAAGCGGCCGTATTGGGCGGTTCCATCGGCATGATGCCGTCGGCTTCCATTGGCGAACTGACCAGCCTGTTTGAACCCATCCACGGTTCCGCGCCGGACATTGCCGGCAAGGGAATTGCCAACCCCTGCGCAACGATTCTCTCAGCAGCCATGTTGCTGCGGTATGCCCTGAACGAGGATGCCGCCGCCAGCACCATTGAAAAAGCGGTCGACGCGGCCCTGGCAGACGGCTGGCGCACGCCGGACCTGTATAAGGAAGGGTTCAGGAAAGCCAATACGGAAACCATGACGGAAGAAATCCTGAAGCATATAAAATAAACGGGGCTTTGCCGCAGGACCCCAACGATGGCGGTCAGCGACCTATTGGCAGACGGTGCAGGAACGCGCCCCAGTCGAACGAACGGCATGAACCGGTCATCGTGATGCTGAAAGATTCCTGAACGGCGTCCCGGTTAACCGATATCGGTTAAAAAATCCCGCCTCCCGGCGGGATTTTTGTTTTTCAGGAACGGCTTCTCTTTTCGGCACAAGCGGCCGGAACGGGGCAGATCCATCGAAAATCAAAGCAGGAAAGAAGGGCACTGCCGCTTCCTTCCTGCTCCGAAAAAAGGGACTGATCACGCGATCAGTCCCTTTGTCATTTCATTGGTGATCCACCCGGGATTCGAACCCGGGACACCCTGATTAAAAGTCAGGTGCTCTGCCAACTGAGCTAGTGAATCATTGCTGATTAACAGCCTTATTATTGTAACGGGTATAACCCCGTTTTGTCAAGAGAAAATCAAGCCGTGCCTCAATCCTCAAAGAAGGATTTCAGGGTAAAGGTCTGGTCCCGATTCGGTCCGACGGAAACAATGCCGATTTCCACGCCCACCACTTCACTCAGGCGATTAAGGTAGACCTGGGCTTCCTTCGGCAGGTCAGCAAAGGAACGGATCCCGCTGATATCGCATTTCCATCCCTTGAAGGTTTCGTAGATGGGCTTTGCCTTGGCCAAAATGGTCAGGTCAGCAGGGATATATTTGATGGGGTTGCCGTCAATTTCCCAGCCCGTGCACATCTTGATTTCGTCCAGGCCATCGAGGATGTCCAACCGGGTAATTGCCAGGGCATCCATGCTGTTGATGCGGGCCGCGTACTTTACCATAAAGGCGTCCAGCCAGCCGCAGCGACGGGGTCTGCCCGTAACCGTGCCATATTCATGACCGGTTTCGCGCAGATACGTGCCAGGCCCATCCGTATCAAAGAGTTCACACACAAAAGGCCCTTCACCGACACGGGTCGTATACGCCTTGACAACGCCCACCACATGGTCGATGAACCGGGGGCCGACACCGCTGCCGGTAGCCGCGTTGCCTGCCGTCGGATTGGAACTCGTCACATAGGGGAACGTGCCATAGTCGATATCCAGGAACGTGGCCTGGGCCCCTTCAAAGAGGACTTTCTTGCCTTCATCAAAGAAATCGCCTAAGGCAACGCTGGTATCGCAGACATGGGGACGCAGCTGCTCCGCGTATTCCAGATAGGCATTCAGCATCGGCTCATAAGCCAGCGGCTCTGCGCCATAGTAATCGGTAAAAAGTTTATTTTTGGCGGCCAGGGTCCGTTTCAGCTTTTCCGCCAGGACTTCCTTGTTCATGAGATCGCAGACACGGATTCCCGTCCGTGCATACTTGTCCATGTAACAGGGGCCGATGCCACCCTTGGTCGTGCCGATCTTATGGTCGCCCAGGGCAATTTCCTGAAGCTCATCCTGCTTTTCATGATACGGGAACACGACATGGGCGCGGTCGCTGATGAGCAGGTTGGAAGTATCGATGCCCTTGGCTTCCATACCGGCAATTTCCTGCAGGACGACACGGGGATTGATAACGACCCCGTTGCCAAGGATGCAGGTCTTGTCCTTATAAAGAATACCGCTCGGCAGCAGGCGCAGCTTGTAGGGTACGTCGTTGACAACAACGGTATGTCCGGCGTTGGAGCCGCCGGAATAGCGGACGACGACATCGGCGCGCTGCGCCAGGAAATCAACAATTTTACCCTTACCTTCGTCCCCCCATTGGGACCCAATTACGACGATAGATGACATAGGACTCTCCTTATGGCTGGCAATTACATTCCAAAACGTGCATAGATTTCATCCAGGTGCTTGAGCATATGCTTCGGTTCGAAGCAGGCTTCCACTTCCGCATCGGTCAGGTATTTCTTGATGTCCGGATCGGCTTCGACATTGGTCTTGAAGTCGGCCCCTTTCATCCAGCGCTCCATCGCGTTGCGCTGTACCCACTTATAGGCATCTTCACGCAGTACCCCCTTGCTGACCAGGGCAATCAGGAGGTTCTGACTGTAAATAAGGCCGCCGGTCAGGTTCAGGTCCCGCATCATGGCATCGGGATAAACAAGGAGCTTGCCCAGGATATCCTTCATTTTCCTCAGCATATGGTCCAGCAGGATGGTGGAATCGGGCAGAATGATCCGTTCCACGGAAGAATGGGAAATATCCCGTTCATGCCAGAGCGCCACGTTTTCAATGGCCGCTTCGGCATTGCCACGGAGCACGCGGGCCAGACCGCAGATCTTTTCACAGGTAATGGGATTACGTTTATGCGGCATGGCCGAGGAACCCTTCTGGCCAGGAGCAAAATATTCTTCGGCTTCGCGAACTTCCGTGCGCTGCAGATGCCGGATTTCCATGGCCATCTTTTCCAGGGAAGCACCGCAGACAGCAATCGTGCTCAGGTAGAAAGCGTGGCGGTCCCTCTGGACAACCTGGTTTGCAACAGGCACCGGCGTCAGGCCCAGTTTTTCACATACATATTTTTCCACGAAGGGGTCAATGTTGGAATAGGTTCCGATAGCGCCGCTCAGCTTGCCAACGGAAATGTACTTCTTTGCCAGTTCCAGCCGTTCAATGTTCCGTTCCGTTTCGGACATCCACAGCAGGAACTTAAGGCCGAAGGTCATTGGTTCGGCATGGATCCCATGGGTCCGGCCGACGCAATAGGTATAGCGGTATTTCTGGGCCTGGCTCTTCAGGATCTCATGGAGTTCCTTTTCCTCGCGGATCAGGATTTCCGCAGAATGTTTCATCATCAGGCCCATGGCCGTGTCCTTGACATCATTGGAGGTCAGGCCCTTATGGATATATTTGGAAGCATCGCCGACATGTTCAGCCACAGAAGTAAGCAGAGAAATAATATCATGGTTGGTCGTTTTTTCGATTTCGTGGACGCGGTCCAGATCAAAATCGGCCTTTGTCTGGATGTCATGAAGTGCATCATCCGGAACAATGCCCAGCTTATTCATGGCTTCACAGGCAGTAATTTCAACC
The DNA here is from genome assembly GCA_902796945.1 of uncultured Acidaminococcus sp. Lineage (GTDB taxonomy): Bacteria > Bacillota > Negativicutes > Acidaminococcales > Acidaminococcaceae > Acidaminococcus. The sequence continues at coordinate 8,153 of CADBQR010000003.1, read as the reverse complement.
TTGACGATATTACGGTCTTCGTTTTCTTCGGTCCAGATGGAGCCCATTTCCTTACTTGTATAACGTGGAATCACAATACTTCCTCCTTAGGTTGACACAAAAAATGGCATAACACGAGAACACGCCGTTCCCGCCGCCTCTTCATTGTATCATTTTTCCGAACGAGTGGCAACGATTTATCGGAGACATTCTCCCCGGTGACGCCCTTGTTCGCCGTGCCTGCAAAACAGGTCCGTCAGCGCCTTTTGTCCACTTTTTCCTGAAGTGGGACCGGGGATTCCGACCGTGCTGCAAATGGGCAGCCAGGAAAATTTCGTTGAACAATAAAAGAAAATTTTTCAATAATTGTTCGGTTTTTAACCTCGCAAAGTAAAAGCCCTGCCACCAGGGCAGGGCCATTCTGATAAGACAAGGTACAAGGCTTTTCAATGATTGGCTTCCGCCGCCTGCGCCATATGCTGTGGCGTCAGGTCATAGAACCGTGTCGTATCCTTGCGGAAGAACAGCTGCACCGTTCCTACAGGTCCATTACGATGCTTGGCAATGATCAATTCCGCAATATTCTTGTTCTCCGTATCCGGATTATAATAATCGTCGCGATAGATGAACGCAACAATATCCGCATCCTGTTCCAAGGCGCCCGACTCACGCAGGTCACTCAGCATCGGCCGCTTGGAGGTACGGGCTTCCACGCTGCGGCTCAGCTGGGACAGGGCAATGACCGGCACATTGAGTTCCCGGGCGAGGCCCTTGAGGGAACGGGAAATTTCGCTCATTTCCTGCTGCCGGTTATCATTGGCCCGGCGGGACGACCCCTGCATGAGCTGCAAGTAGTCGACAATAATAAGGTCCAGCCCGTTTTCCACTTTCCAACGGCGGGCCTTGGTTCTCATCTCCATGGCCGTCATACCGGGCGTATCATCCAGCATAATGCGGGCATTGCTCAAACGGTCCGCTGCATTGACCAGGTTGGGCCATTCCTTATCCTGGAGCTGCCCGACCCGCAGGCGGGATGCATCAATACCGGCCTGGCTGCAGAGCATGCGCTGCACCAGCTGTTCCTTGCTCATTTCCAGGGAGAAGAAAGCAACTGATTTATGTCCCTTCAAGGCCACATGTTCGGCGATATTCAGGACCAGGGAAGATTTACCCATACTTGGGCGCGCCGCAACAATGATCAGGTCAGAAGGCTGCAGCCCGCTCGTCATTTTATCAAAATCAGAAAATCCCGTTGGCAGACCGGTAAAGGCCTCCTTCGAGTCGTAAAGCTTTTCCACCCGCTCCATGGCTTCCCGGACAATGTCCCGGATTTTGGCAACACCGCCCGTCTGTTTACGGTTGGCCACAGAAAGGATCTTCTGCTCTGCCTGGTCGATGGTCTGGGAAATATCGCTTTCCTCTTCATACCCTGTCGCGGCAATATCGGTCGCGGCATTGATCAGATGGCGGCGCAGGGATTTCTCCTCAACGATTTTGGCATGATATACCACATTGGCCGCAGTCGGAACCACCTTGGTAAGTGCCGTAATGGTGGCCGGGCCTCCAACCGCGTCCAGCTTGCCGGTTTTCCGCAGTTCTTCGACAACGGTAACAAGGTCCACCGCCTGATTATGTTCGTGGAGATCCATAATGGCAGAAAAAATGATCTGGTCATCCTTACGATAAAAATCGTCCGCCTGAAGAATCTCACCGGCCTTTTCGATGGCCTCGCGACTAATGAGCATGGCCCCCAGCACACTCTGTTCAGCCTCCACGTTTTGAGGGGGAATGCGATCTTCCATAAATTATTCCTTTGCTTCTACAATAACCTTGAACCGGGCGGTTACTTCCGGCAGCAATTTCGCCGTGGCCGTATATTCACCAGGGCTCTTGATGACTTCCGGGATTTCAATCTTGCGGCGGTCGACCCCCTCCATACCGGTCTGGCTGAGCAGGGCATCGGCTACGTCCTTCGAGGCAATGGAGCCAAAGAGTTTTCCATTGCTGCCGACCTTTACAGTCATATGGAGCACGACTTTTTCGAGTTGGGCCGCCAGCACCACGGCTTCATCATGGGCCTGGGCCTTACGGTGGGCCGCTACCTTCTGGTCAGCCTTGGCCTGGTTCAGGTTTTTGGCAGTCGCTTCCTGGGCAATGCCCCGGGGAATCAGGTAGTTGCGGCCATATCCTTCGGCCGTTTCGATGATATCACCCTTTTTACCCAACTTCTTTACGTCCTTCAGCAGTATTACCTTCATCGCTATCGCTCTCCTTCATTTGTTCTTTTGCCATTTCTATGATTTTCGGGATCAGGTCATCGGCCTTGGCGCCTTTGATCTGAACCCCGGCAACGGTCTGGTGTCCACCGCCGCCCAGTTCTTCCATCATGATCTGTACATTGACAGAGCCATCGGAACGGGCGGAGATGCTGACGCCATCCTCGTTCTCATTGAGTACCACACTGACATGCACGTCATTCATGGTAAGCAGTTCATCCGCTGCCTGGGCCACAATAACGGATACATTCTGGTCATCCTTGCTGGACCCGGTGTGAACCGAGATGGCCAGACCGGGAATGGGTTTTTTCATTTCCGTAATGATTCTGGCCCGCAGGATAATGGATGCGTCATCTTCCTTAAACAGCTGGGAAACCGCATGGGGATCGGCACCATAGCGACGCAGGTAAGCCGCCGCCTCAAACGTTCTTTCCCCGGCCTGGACAGCAAAGTTCTTTGTGTCGACGACGATGCCGGCATAAAGGACAGAAGCCTCCATGGGACTGATTTCCATACGTTCCTGGAAATACTGCAGGATTTCCGTCACCATTTCACTCGTGGAAGAAGTGGACGGTTCCATATACTGAAGCATGACATCTTCGATGGCATCTTCCGCGCGGCGGTGATGATCGATAATGACACGTTTCCTGATGGCAGCCAGGACCTTCGGCGCCGCCGTCAGCATGGGCCGGTGATGGTCCACCAGGACGAGCAGGCTGCCCGTTGTCACATGTTCCATCGCCGTGGCTTCATCGATGACCAGCTCAGCGTAAGGATTGCCATCCTTGGTGACTTTTACCAGGTTCGTCATCGCCGAACCCTGGCCACTCCAGACAATGTAACATTCCTTGTTCAGGGTCCTTGCCATTTTGGCAACCCCAATCGCCGCCCCGATGGCATCATAGTCCTCATTGACATGGCCCATGATGAAGACCTTATCGGCCGAGGTCATGAGCTCGTGAATGGCCTGGGCCACAATACGGGCCCTGACACGGGTATTCTTGGCCTGGACACTGCCACGGGCCCCATAGAAACTGACTTCGTCGCCCATCGCAACAACGGCCTGATCACCGCCGCGGCCCAAGGCCAGATCAAGGCAGGACTGGGCTTTCTGGGCCATTTCCGACAGGTTCTTGCCGTTGCAAGCAATGCCAATACTGATGGTCGGCGTGATCCGGGGATTCAGCTTGATTTCCCGCACTTTGTCCAGGATGGGGAACTTATGGTTGATGGTATCCAGAAGGCCCTTCTTGTTGATTCCTACAAGGTAAAGGTCTTCAGCATACTTGATGGAATAGCCATTGACTTCCTCAGCCCAGCAGGTGACTGCCTTGGTAATGGCAACGACCAGACTGGCCCGGTCGTTTTCATTGAGGCCCTTCAAGGCATCGGAGTAGTTGTCGAACTGGACATAAGCCACGACGGGGCGTTCATCTTCGTAGCGACGCTGCTGCCGCTCCTTGTTGGTAATGTCGTAGAGGTAGATAACAATCCCCGTATCGTTCTTTTCATCTTCCGTTGTCTGGATACGGCGTACCAGCATGCTGTAGATCCGGTCCCCGATCTTGATCTGCTTATCGGCATCGCGGACCCGCAGGGTGGCAAAATTGTTGTCCGGCGGAGGCATGATTTTATCAAAGACCGACCCCAGCGGCGCCTCGATATTGATAAACTCGTTAAAAAGACGGTTTTTCCACTGCAGATGCCCATCGTTATCAAAAACGGCAATCCCCACGGGAAGGCGCTGAACCGCATAATGGTTAGCCCGTTCGATATTGCGCACCACCGTTGTCATGGCGTGGTTGAACCAGGCTTCCCGCAGCTGGCTGCTCCGGGAGCTGAAATAATAGACAAGCAGGACGACAGCAAAACCGCCGGCCGTCCATAATGCCAGGTTGGCATAAAGGCCATAGACCACGGAAATTGTGCCCAATACCGCCATGGCTACCCGGAAGGTACTCCATAGATGGGCCCTATCTTCTGGTTTCATAGATCCCCCTTCTTTTCCGATTCTGCCGGCCGCCGGATATGACGCAGGTCGGCAACCATTTCATAAGCGCCCAGGACTGACAGGAACTGGGCTGCCAGCGGCATGATGAATCCTAAAAGCACACTGAGCGGAAACAGGAACCGGGGTTTTCCCCGATAGCGTACATACCAGAGCACGACGCTGAGGCCCTGGATCTGGAGCAGAAAGAATCCCAAATAAAGCAGGGTATAACCGACAACGGCTCCAGGGGTGACTGCTTCACCCCTGAAGAAGGCGACAAGGGCCAGCCCCGCACCGTACAAACCGAGGATGCCTCTGGGAAGCATCCAGTGGTCAAAGGGTGGAAACCAGGGATAATAATCCCCCAGGCGGGCTAAAAACTTTCGGGCCGCCCAATAATTCACAAAAGCCGAAATCGGAGCGGAGCAAAGGAAAGCCGTTGGAAGCATGAACATGAGCATGCGCTTCATCATGGCAAGCTGGTCTGCTGTCACGGCGAAGGAAGAGCCCATGCCAAAGCTCTCGGACATTTCCTGCATCATCCTTGCCGATGCATCAATAGCGGAAAGATAATCTTCAACGATATTGACATTCATGACAAAGTAGCTGATCAGGACGCTGATTACCGCTGATAACAGCGACCCAGCAGAACCCAGCAGCAGCACCTTCACGGGGGACAGCTGGCGGCGCATTCCTTCGCCGATGGCCAGTCCGGAAATTCCCAGTACCAGGACCTGCATCAGGGCCTGCAACGGACTGAGCAGAATGGCAATCAGGACACCGGTAACCAACAGGCACAGGATATTCCACATGAGGCCGTTCCGGCGCCCGCAAAGGATAAAAGGCAGAGGCCACAGGATTGCGACAACAAGATCCACAACGGGCACATAGTTCCCGATGAGAGTAAAAATAACAGCAATGGCGGCCAGGATCCCCGACTCCACCAAGGCGGATGTTTTGCGTCGAATCATGATACGCCTCCTTATAGTTATGCCTTACTATTTTACACTATTTCCCATCAAATGTCACCTGACGGGAATCGTCCCCACACCGGTTCCATGCGGCTTTTGTATGGTCAGGACAGAAAAAAGAAGCCGGCCCCAGAGCGGCCGGCAAAACACAAAAAAGGCTCCCACCATGCGGGAGCCTTACTCACTAATGGAGCTACCGACAGGATTTGAACCTGCGACCTGCTGATTACGAATCAGCCGCTCTACCAACTGAGCTACAGTAGCATTAACGAAGGAATTCTATCATATTCACAGAAAAATAGCAAGGTTTTTTCCTTTTCAGGGACATCCGTCCCTTTCAACCCTGCGATGCCTCCAGTGTAACTTCATGAAAGACACACTCATTGACATCAAGCATCCGGGAAGCCAGCCGCTTGCAGCGCTCCACATCCCGGGTAAAACAGATTTCCAGGGATCCTTCCCCGCTGTCATTGAGGAGGCCCCTTTCTGCCAGGTTCCGATAGGCCCTTTCCGTAGTCATCGCAGCCGGGTCAATGACGGTAATGGCAGGCCCCAGGGCTTTTTGGATTTCCTCTTTCAAAAATGGATAATGGGTGCAGGATAACAGGACCGTATCCACATCCCAGGATTTCATGATGGTCGCATACTCGTTGATGGCCGCTTCCATTTCAGGGGTATCGAATTTTTCGCCTTCAATCAACGGGACCAGCTTGGGACAACCAAGGCCAAAGGCCTTTACGTCCGGGTTCAGCCGTTCAATTTCCTTTTTATAGGACCCTGCGGCGACCGTAAAATCAGTTGCAAAAAAACCGACCCGATGTTTCCGGGAAATACGCTGCAATTCCGGTGATCCCTTTACCATGCCGATGACATCAAAATCATATCCCCTGCCAATTACATCCACACCCAGCGTGGTGATGGTGTTGCAGGCAACAACCAGCTGCTTGATGTTCCTGCGGTCCAGATAGGAAGTAAGTTCCCTGACAAAGCCAATCAGTTCCTCACGAGGGCGGTCACCATAAGGAATCCTGGCCGTATCCCCAAGAAAAATAAAATGCTCCCGCGGCATTTTCTTGCTCAGCCATTTCAGAACCGACAAGCCGCCAACACCAGAATCGATGACGCCTATGGGCTGTGTCTTATCCATGATATACCTCCCGCGATTTGCCGTCCTTTCCGCTATCAGGCAGTTCAAAGGACAAGTAATTCGTATTATAGCATATTTTGCACACTTCGGCGGAAATCTCCACGGGAATTTTAAAAATTCCCGGGCAGGGAACCATCCCTGCGTACCTGAAAAAATGATCCTGTAAAACGCGGCCCTTCGGGATTGACTTTTTGGGTATTTATATCCTACAATAAAGCTATGAATACTGTATCTGAAAAAGTTACATAAGAGAAAGAGGTTCCTTACCATGAAAAATGAAATCAATGCCCGTAAAATTGCCATTGTCGGCTGCGGTATGGTCGGCGCCACCAGTGCGTTTGCCATCATGGAGCAAGGTCTGTTTTCGGAGATGGTCCTGGTCGATGTAAACCGCGACCGGGCCGAAGGGGAAGCCATGGATATCAACCACGGCATGACCTTCGCTTCTCCCATGAACATCTATGCCGGCGGCTATGACGATATCATGGACGCTGCCATTATCGTCGTTACGGCCGGAGCCAGCCAGAAAGTTGGCGAAACACGTCTGGATCTGGTTAAAAAGAATGCGGCCATCTTTGGGACCATCATTCCGGAAATTGCCGGACGCGGGTACCAGGGAATCCTGCTCATCGTGGCCAACCCGGTTGATATCCTGACCCATGTAGCCCAGAAGCTTTCCGGTTTCCCACGCAGCCGGGTTTTTGGATCGGGGACGGTCCTGGATACGGCCCGCCTGAAATACCTGCTGGGGCAGCATCTGAACGTAGACTACCGCAGCATTCACGCCTACATCATCGGTGAACACGGCGACAGTGAAATCCCGGTCTGGAGCAGTGCCTATGTTTCCGGCATTCCCCTCAACCGCTTCTGTGAATTCCGCGGCTACCATGACCATGAGGAAGCGATGAAGAACCTGGCCCAATCGGTCAAGGACAGTGCCTACGAAATCATCAAAAAGAAAAAGGCAACTTATTATGGGATTGCCATGGGCGTCCGCCGGATCTGCTCTGCCGTTGTCCGGGACGAAAAAAGCGTACTGCCTGTATCGGTCTATCTGGACGGTGAGTTTGGTTTATCCGGCGCCACATTGAGCGTGCCCGCCATTGTCGGTGCCAGGGGAATCGAACAGATTGTCCCCATTTCCCTGAATGAAAAAGAAGAAACGGCCCTGAAAGCATCTGCCGAAATCCTGAAAAATACAGCGGCTTCCATCGGTTTCTGATCAAAGCATGAAAAAAACTGCCGGTGACGGCAGTTTTTTTCATGCCCCGCCAGCCCCTTTATAAATCCATGGGCATTCTGTAGTTATCACAAGATAAAACCTGTGATATGATAGAGAAAAACGGCGGCGCCCTTCTTTTTCAGACCAGCAGGAACGGGAAGACACCGCCCATTCTGGAGGTAGCTATGGAGACTTCCCATAAGATGTTTCTTCTGGCTGTGGAAGAAATGAATTTTACCAAAGCAGCCCGCCGGGCCTTCGTTACCCAGCAGTGTCTCAGTGAACATATCAAACGGCTGGAAGCCGATTTGGGAACCCGGTTATTTGTCCGTTCCCCCCGCCTTTCCCTGACCCCTTCCGGGGAGGCGCTCTATAAGGTCCTGCAGAAAAGCATGCTCCTGGAAAAAGCACTGCGCCTGCGCATTGCAGAAATCGAAAAGGGCCAGGTCGGCCAGATCCGCTTCGGTCTTAACGCGACGCGGGCCCGTCTCCTGATACCGGAACTGTTAGCTGAATTCCACCAGCAATTTCCCCTGGTAACGATTGAAGTCATCATGGACGATACGGT
>CADBQR010000002.1 GCA_902796945.1 uncultured Acidaminococcus sp. | reverse complement strand
CGGGGAAGGATTGGAAACCACGTTCTACGATGAAGCACTTCTGGAACGGATTCCCCACCTGACCGCCGGCCAGCCCGCCCTTCTCATCTTCCATATCATGGGCAGCCATGGAGCCTACAAGGACCGGTATCCAACATCCTTTGCGCATTTTCACGGACCTGTAAAAAGAGTGGACGAATACGATAATTCCATTGCCTATACGGATCATTTCCTGGAAACCCTTTTTAAAAAAGCAAGCGGAATGGACAATTTTCAGGGTCTTGTCTACATGCCCGACCACGGGGAAGACCCCGATACAGGAAAATACCATGAAGCTACAAAATACCTCCCTGTCATGAGCCGCATTCCCTTTGTGGTCCATATGTCCCCGGTTTTCATGGCGGCCCGTCCCAACCTGGCGGAAACCATTGCCTCCCATTCCAGGGAAAACTGGACCAACGATCTATTGTATAATTTCATGGTTTCCTTCATGGGAATCAAAAACGCACCCTCCGTGGAATATCAATATGACCTCTGTCTGCCCAGCTACCATCTGCAGCCGGAGGAAGTCCGCCTGCTCCACGGGAAAAGAAAATTAAAGAATTGAAGGATCCAACCCTTCTCCGTTCCGTATTTTTCCGGGACGGATTTTTTTTTGAAAGAAATCCGTTCCGGCACAGGAATTTGAGACGCGGACAATGTTCATTTTTTATTGACCGGATGCCAGTCCTTATTTGTCCTGATTTCCTCAAAAGTTCTTCTATTACCGCCCCTGATTCGTTATAATTGAAAATTGGAAAGCGCTGATTCATTCTTTTATCCATATAGTATCGTCAATTTTCCGTCACCCGTAATCCGGATTGTGATGAAAGATTGAAACAGGGTCAGCGGATGCAGTCCGCCACTATCCTTTTAAAAGGCGAAACAGTTATTTCCCAAATATAAGGAGATATTTTATCAACAAAGGGAAGGTGCTCCTTATATTACGCTTCGAAGGAACCATTGGTTTTCCAGGAAGGTCCTGGACCTGTCAAATCCTTTCCTGCCGAATTTTTTTAAAGAGGCGATTTTTCAGATGCAGCTGATTCCATTGTCACTTTCTTTATCTGTTTTATGTGTTCTGGGAAGCTTACCGGCCGCTGCCGCTACAGCTGATAAGGACACCCGATCCCATGCCCAAAAGGCCATTGTCCACCATAAACCAGCTCCGACCCTGACCGGCCGCAGGGAAAAGGAAAGCCCTGTCATCGAAGCACAAAGCGCTGTATCCAATACAGACCTTATGCCAACCGCAGCTGGCATCACCATCATTTCCCGCCAGGAAATCATGGATAACCATTATGAAAGTGTTGCCGAGGCCTTGAAGTATGCTCCCGGAGTAACCGTTACCGGCGGGGTGATCAATACGGCCCAGCGAATTGTCCGGATTGACGGCGATGAGCGGGTCGCCGTTTTCATTGACGGACGCCGCATGAACCTGGAAAGCGGCCTTACGAACGGACGGTCTACTTTTGATCTTGATATGACCATTCCCGTAACGGCCATTGAACGGATTGAAATCATTCACGGTGCTGCTGACGGTGCCTATTTAAACTATGACACACCGGGCGGTGCCATCAATATTGTTACTAAAAAGGGAAGCGGCCATCACTTCCGCTTTGAAGGTGCCCGCGGGCCCTATAAAGGCTGGCGATGGGATGCCATGCTGGAAGGCAGCGCTGACGGCTGGAGCTGGCTGGGTGCCGGAGGCCGTTCCAATCTGGATGCCCTGCATTACAGGGACTCCGACGGCGATAAACACACCATGCCCGATTCTTCCGTCAACCGCAGGGAAATGTTCTACCGTTTCGACCGGCAGTTCACGGATTCCACTTCCATGACCTTTTCCTACGCCCACTTCAGCAATACCCGGGGACTTTGGCTCAGCCGCTCCTACTGGGATCACCACGAAAAGGACTATGAAGCAGAAAAACTCGCCAACAACCTGTCCCTGACCTATCACTATAAGGAAGATACCAATGCTCCCGGCATGATCTCCCTTTATCACTACTACAATCAGGCAGATAATTACTACCCTGCCGGTACGGATGAGCAGGACGAGCTTCCCAGCTACAGCCGCTGGAAAACCCGCACGGACGGGATTGACTGGCGTGATGGCTGGAATTGGGGAAAGGACACGTCCATTACAGCCGGGCTTACCTGGCGTCATACTTCCGTCGATACGGATCAGAATCTCATGAATGAGGAAAACTTTGGTAAAAACTATAACGAAGGCGTCAGCAATGTATCGGCTTTCCTCACCACGAAAAAACGGTATGACAAGCTGGTTCTTCAAAGCACCAATATGCTGAACCATAATACGGAATTCGATAACGAATATGTCTTTGCGAATTCCCTGGAATATCGGCCTGACGACAGGCTGACCCTGTATGGATCGGTGCAGCGGATTTATTCCACTCCCACACTGGACGAATTATATTACAACAATTACAACAGGGATGGCAATCATGCGTATAAGATCAGGGGAAACCCCGACCTTGATCCTGAAACCGGCTACAAATGGAACGGAGGTATTCGCTACAGGGCCGGGCAAAACACACTGCTTGGATTAAATGCCTTTATTTCCCATATCAATAATCCGATTGTCTGGTACAACTCCGACAGTACCTGGACGCCCCAAAACCTGGAAAGCCAGAACAAAGAAGGGCTGCAGCTGACGTACGAACAGCAATTCAGTTCGAAATACGCCATGACCGCTTCCTATGCATGGACTCGGACGGATACCACCTACGGAAAGGAAATCGATCCGGCTTATACGGATGAAGTGGCTCCGCACAGTTTCAAGACGTCCCTTACCTACCATGACAGCCGCTGGACCAACAGCCTGCTTTTTACGGCAGAATGGGGGCGGGATAAAAAATGGTATACAGGCAATGCCTATATCCTTGATGCCAATGTCAATTACCGCTTCAACGATCACTGGAGTGCCTATTTGAAACTGCGGAATCTCCTGAACGAATCCTATGAAGACGTCGGTTCCATTACGGCTGGTGACTGCCCGGCTTATGGGAGAACCGCGCTCATTGGGCTGACCTGGCAATTCTGAGGCTGCCCGGAAAATCCGGCCCATTGCCCTTATTTCCTGTTTCCATCGATAAAAAGGACGGTGTACATCGCTCAGAAGATGCACACCGTCCTTTTTTACGAAGGGATCCTGTCCGGCTCATCTCAGGTATGCAGGCAGCGCCTGGCTGCTTTTTTGATTTATCCAACCAGATAGCACCAGACAGGGAGTGTAATCATGGAAAACAAGGTAGAGAGGATCACGCATTTTGTAGCAAAGACGGCATCGCTATGATAACGGGCAGCAAATATCGCGGCGGTCGCACCGGCTGGCATTCCCGTCATAAGGACGCTGATGCCGTGGGCGATAGGACCCAGATGAAGCAGACGGCCCAGGATAAAGGCCACTGCCGGCAGCAAGAGGAGTCGAAGTCCGCTATATCCGAAGGCTGTTCGGTCCAGCAGTTCCCGGGGTTGTACATCAGCTAAAATAGTCCCCACAATAAGCATGGTCAGGGCCGTATTGCAATTACCGAAAAAACGGACCGTTTCCGTCAGAAAACGAGGCAGTGGCCATTGCGTAACCATAAAGAAAAGTCCTAAATAAATGGCTACCAGGCAGGGATGCAGGGCAATATTCCGCAGTACCTTACGCCGGTTGATTTTTTCATCCGCCACAAAATAAGACGTCCCCATGGACCACATGACAATGCGCATTGGAATCAGGTAGATCGAAGTGTACATGACGCCAATACTATCATAGATTCCTTCCGCAATCGGATTGCCAAGAAAGCCGCTCATGGGAACAATCGTGCAGTACTGCAGGACCTTTCGCCGCTGTGGTTCAATCCGTCTGTAGACAAATTGGTTAAGGATCAGGCAGACAGCCTGCATCAGGACAGCTGAAAGCAGCAGCAGTGCACAGGAATGAAAAATTTCCCCATCAAACCTGATCAGGAAGGATTTAAAGATATTGCAGGGAATGACGAGGTTCATACATAAATCCGACAGGCAGGTCTTGCCTTCAGCCGTAATGACCCCGCGCCTTTTCAGGAAGGCTCCGACCAGCATCAGCATAAACAGCGTTCCCTGAAGACTGAATAAATCCATCAGGCTCACAGGCCCACCTCCTGTCTGAAAAATGGAAGCATGATTGTTTTAGTGTCAGGTTCAGGATATCATGCTTTAGTTACTTTGTAAAACTGTTATTAATAGTATATATTACAAGTTTTTTAGGTAATTTGGTTAAAAAAGTAGCGGTTTTCCGAAAAAAAAATCGCTACGCCACCCGATAGCCCGGCCCGTTTCAGTATCTCACCGGATTGCAGGAATGCGCTCCATCCATTTCAGGATTTCACGTTCCTTTGTAACAAGCTGGCTGCCGCCGCTGCTGTCGAAGCGGACTTCAAAGGGATCCCTGACCGTTCCACCCCGGGATTCGATTTCCTTCGTCATATCCTTGATGACGTGGCCTGGCCAGCCGGCATTGGTCATGAAAGGAATGACTGTTTTTCCGGTAAAATCCTGGCTCCGGATAAAACTGAGAACTGCCGGCGCCATTGTATACCACCAGGTGGGTGTACCAATAACGATGACCTCATAATCCCTTATTTTCTTTTTCAATGGCATAAGGGGCGGTGTAAAGCCCTTCTTTGTCTCTTCCAGGGCCTGCTCAACCACATCCTGATGGGAACCTTCATAACGAACCGCTGTCTGAAGAGCTTCCAGGTCCCCACCGCAGGACTGGGCTAATCGCCGGGCAATCCTTTCCGTATTTCCATTGGACCAGGTATAGTAAACCACCAATGTCTTCATCTCCATCACCTTTCTTCCAATAGCAGACAAAAGCTGCCCGGAGGCCGAAAACCGGACAGCAGCAATGTCCCAGGACCTGTTTTTGAAGGAATAAGCAAAAACAGACACAGGATACCTTTATGATTATAAATAAAGAAGGAAAAGGAAGTCCAATACTTCTTCTGCACCTTCCAATATGCTTTAAAAGCATGAAACATGGAAGCACTCCATTGAAAGCAAGGTCATGGAACCTTCAGGGAAACGACCATCCCGGATATCAAGGGCAGGATTGACACGGAGCCACGGAATATCCGGTAATGCCATGAACCGATGCTTTTTACCCCAGAAGGGTCATAAAATGGATCCATAGAGGAAGGGTAATCATGGACAGGAGCAGGGATTCCACAACACAAGCCGTACCCAGCCGATAATCGCCGCCGTATTGGGAAGGGAAAATGGAAGTCGTTGCACCGGCAGGCATACCCATCATCAAAATTGCTACCCCCAGGGATGCCTCGCTGAGGCCAAGGCTTTTTCCAAGAAGCAGTGTCATTGCAGGCAAAAGACCTAACCGTACAAAACAATAATACAGGCTGTGGCGGTCAAAGATTTTCCAGGTTTTGGCCTCTGCCAGAATGGTTCCAATGACAAACATGGCAATGGCGCTGTTGCATTTGGCAACAGCATTGACAGTCATTTGAATGACAGGGGGAACCGGAATTTCAAAAAACATGACCACAAGACTGAGAAAAACGGCAATCAGGCAGGGATGGGTTGCAACCTTGAAAATCAGCCGTTTTTTGCTCATCCCTTCCTGAGCTATAAAATAGCTGGTTCCAAAGGACCACATAAAGATCCGGACCGGTATCAGGAAAATCGCTGAATAGAGGATTCCCAGCTCATGAAAAATTCCTTCTGCAATCGGCGTGCCTAAAAAACCACTGTTCGGAACAATCGTTCCATATTTCAATACCTTTCGCCGGTCCTCATCATATCGATTATAAAGGATCCGGTTCAGCCCCAGGGAAGCGACCTCAATGGTCAGGGATACAAAAAGCAGGAGGGACCCTGTCTTAAAAAAATCCGGACCCGTTTCCACAAAGCAGGATTTAAAAATTGTACAGGGAAGAATGACGTACACGACCAGGTTGGAAAGGCATCGTTTTCCTTCATCAGTAACAAAACCGATTTTTTTCAGCAAGGCTCCCAGAAGCATGAGAAGGAACAAGGTTCCCTGGAGCGTGAACAGATCAATGAGATTCATCCCATATTCTTCCTTTCATTAACTCGAGCTGCCTTTTATCACAGGCAAGAGGAAAATACGTACCGGCAATGCATTGAATGGATCCTCTTTTCCTTTATTCCTGCATTTTTCGCATTTCCAGTTCATTCGGGAAGATCAGGTTCAAAAGGATGGCAACAACAAAAACAACGGCAACGCAATTCTCTGCAAACACAGATTTGATAATGGTTGGAAACATCTTGAAAATAGCCGGAGTCTGGGTAAAACCAATTCCAATGGACAGGGAAAGGGCCGCAATACTCATGTTGCGCTGTGTAAATCCACAACCACTGAGCATACGGACACCGCTTACCACGATGGAACCGAACATCATCAAGGTACAGCCTCCCAATACCGCATCAGGCAGGGAAGCAAGGATTACACCAAAAGCAGGAAACAGGCCGGCAAGGATCATCAGGCAGGCACCGCTGGCAATCGCCTTCCGATTGACCACATGGGTCATGGCAACCAATCCGACATTCTGGCTGAACGACGTAATAGGCAGGCACCCGAAACAGCTGGACAGGGCGCTGATAAAACCATCCACTCCGATGGATCCCCTGATTTCCCTGTCCGTAGCTTCCCGCTCCAGACCCATGGCAGCCAAGGCTGAGGTATCTCCCAGGGTTTCAGTCGCCGACACCAGAAAAATAAGAAATACAGAAAAAATGGCATCCGGACGAAATTCCATGGCATACGGCATCGGGTGGGGCAAAGAAAAGAACCCAACCGTTGCCAGCTTGCCAAGGTCCACCATTCCCATAAAAAAGGCTGCTATATACCCTACCACTAGTCCGAAAAGAACCGACAGCTGTTTATAGAAATGTCTGGCCTTGATATTGAAAATCAGACAGGAGACCAGCGTAATCGTACCGACTGCCAGGTACTTCGGCTCCCCAAAATGAGGATTCCCGTAGCCGCCGCCAAAGGAATTGGCGCCAATCCCCAGTAGGGAAAATCCGATGGCAGTCACGACACTGGCCGAGACAATGGGGGGAATGAAACGGCGCCAATATTTGGCTCCCATACCGATCAGGCCCTCCAGCAGCCCTCCTACCAGCGAGGCCCCCAGGACAGCACCGTAACCATATTTGGCTCCAATGACACAGAAGGTGGAAACAAAAGTAAAGCTGATTCCCATCACAATGGGCAGCCCTGATCCCAAAGGACCCAACGGAAATAGCTGGAACAAAGATCCCACGCCAGCAATGATCATAGCTGCCTGCACCAAGGCACCGGTTTCTTCCATACTGAGATGCACGGCTCCTGTCACAATCAGGATCGGAGCAATATTGGCAACAAACATGGCCAGCACATGCTGTAATCCGAAAGGAACAGCCTTTTTAAAGGAAATCCTGCCATCCAGCTCATAAATCGGGTCTTTCTCGTCTACCATGGCAGCCTCCTTCAGCGAAAAATGATCTTTCCAGTTTTGGCATCCATTTTTTCAATAATGGCCAGGCTTTTCAGGTTGACACCCTTTTTACGCAGGGCATCCCCGCCTCCCTGGAATCCCTTTTCGATGCAGATACCAACGCCTTCTACCGTACCACCGGCTTGATTGACAAGATCCATCAGCCCCTCAACGGCACAGCCATTCGCCAAAAAATCATCGATGATGAGGATATGGTCGCCTCCGTTCAGGTATTTTTTGGAGACAATCACCCGATTTGTTTTATTATGGGTGAACGATTTGATTTCTGTGGAATAAACGTCCGCATCCATATTGCTGCCCGCTGATTTTTTGGCAAAAACCACAGGAACGCCCATATGAATGGCCGTCAGGCAGGCAACTCCAATCCCGGAAGCCTCAATGGTCAGGATTTTATTGATGGGACGGCTGGCAAAAAGTTTTTTGAACAGCTTACCCAATTCGCTGATGAATGGTACGTCAATCTGATGGTTCAGGAAGCTGTCCACTTTCAGTACATCCCCGCTTTTAATGATGCCGTCCGCTAAAATTTTTCGTTGAAGCAGATTCAATTCAGCCATGATTTTCCCCTTTCATCTCTGTATCTTTCAGTGAAGGAACAAAAGCGTTTCAAAATTGCCAATTTTGAACAAATATTATACCATATTGAACCCTGTGAAAAAAATTTTTCTTTTCCCTCAACGGAAGGAGCATTGAACAATAGCCAAAGAAGGAGGCAACCGGTCCTGGTTGGCAGAGTTCTTTCAAGGCAATCTTCAGTCCTTCCATTTTCATAGTATAATGAAGTATCAGGTATCATCATAGAAGATGGACCTTAGGAAAAAATGACTGCCTTACCTGGGAGGGATCCGTAATGAAAAAACAGCTTCTTATATCTGCCTTGATTTTATCTTTTCTTACAGGAGGGATTGCCATGGCCGCACCGTCAGAACCGGGACATGTACCAAGCAAGACTTTGAATGTCACCGTCACTCGTCCCCGCGTACTTTCAGTTCCTGATGTAGTGTATGCCCAGGTTCCTGCAAGAGGCTATCAGAACAAGGCACTGAAAATGGACCTGCTGATCCCTGACAAAAAGGAAAACATGCCCGTCATTGTTTATGTACCTGGGGGCGGCTTCATATCCGCAAATAAGAACAATATGGTCCAGCTTTGCAGCCACCTGTCTGAACAGGGCTATGTAGTAGCTGCCATCGAATACCGTGTTGCTCCTTCCGTCCGCTTTCCGGCACCCCTGGAAGATGTGAAGGCGGCCGTCCGTTATCTGAAAGCAAATGCGGGACGCTTTTCCATCGACCCGGCCCGGGTTGGCGTCATTGGAGGCAGTGCAGGAGGCTACCTGACCGCCCTTATGGCCACCACCAATGGCATGACTGCCTTTGATAAAGGGGAACACCTGGATCAGAACAGCCGGATCACCTGCGCTGTTGACCTGTATGGAATCTCCGATCTGACCAGGATTGGTGATGATTATTCCGATACGGTAAAGGAACTTCATAAATCCCCCGGTGCTACCGAAGCCTTATGGGTAAATGGCAGCGGCGTCTTCGGGGGTCGGGATGGAGGGATCCTGGCCGACCCGGAAGCAGCCGAAAAGGCCAATCCCATTCATTACATTTCCAGCACCTCTGCACCGCTCCTCCTTTTGCATGGAAGTGCCGATACCGTAGTCTCTCCCAGTCAGACCGATCTGCTCTTCCAGGCCCTGCAGAAAAAGGGAATCCCCAGTGAACGCTATATCGTACCAGGAGCCCCACATGGCGGTGTCTATTGGATCCAGGAACCCGTACTGAAAACCATAACGGATTATTTTGACCATTACCTGAAGAAATGAAAACAAAGGAGGCTGCGATGAGCACCCTGAAATCCTTCTTTCTCTGCTTGCTTTCAATTTTTCTTTTCTTTTTGCAGCCCCTTTCCGGTACGGCGGAAGTTTTTTCTTTTGCACCGGAAGAAACCATGACCGTCCAAATCAAAAGGACTCCTGTTATCCTTCTCAATAATGTGGTCTATAAACAAGCCGATATATATGGATATCTTTCCAAACCGCTGACCATGGACCTGTTGATTCCCCGTACCCATAAAAAAATGCCAGCCCTTGTCTTCTACCCGGGAGGGTATTTTGTCGCTTCCAATAAGTCCAATTTCATTCAGCTTTGTTCTTCCTTTGCTGAAAAAGGCTATGTAGTGGCAGCCGTGGAATACCGGGTTGCTCCTACATCCGCTTTTCCAGCCTGTCTTCAGGATGCGAAGTCAGCCATCGCCTGGCTCCGGGTCCACGCACATGAATACAGTATTGATCCGGACCGCATCGGAGTCATTGGAGCAAGCGCGGGAGGCTATATCGCCTCCATGATGGCGGTCACCAGCGGTCAGGATGTTTTCAGCAATCAGGATCATACTCCACAGTCTTCTTCAATCCGCTGTGCCGTCAGCCTTTTCGGTGTAACCGACCTTTCCTCCTTTGCCGCTTATCGCCGTGAAAAGGGGGAAGCCATCGATCCTTTTCTGACCTTGTTTTATAAAGGCATGAAAGGCATGGAGAAAAATGGAAAAACAGAAGCGTCGCTGATAAAAAAGGCCAACCCGCTCACTTATGTTTCCCATACTTCGGCACCCGTACTGTTCATGCATGGTACTGAGGATTCGGTTGTTCCTCCGGAGCAATCGGAAATCCTCTATAAAGCACTGAAAAAAGCAGGAGTTCCAACCGGGAGGATTCTTCTTTCCGGTGCCGGACATGGCGGTGCATCGTGGATCCAGCAGCCCGTTCTTGATAAAATCGCATCTTTTCTCGACCTTTACTTATAGACAAAAGAAAAAACGACTAAAAAACAACCCATATCCAATCCGTTCATCTTCGGTTCTTCCCTTTACAAATGCACTTTTTCCTGCTAGAATGAATTCATCTTGCGGGCATAGTTCATTGGTAGAACGAAAGCTTCCCAAGCTTTAGAGGAGGGTTCGATTCCCTTTGCCCGCTCCAGTTGTAACGTCATCTGCCGCAATCAAATGCGGCAGATTTTTTTATTTTCCACTTTTTTTTCCCGAACGATCACTGCCATTTGGATTTGAATCATCTTTTTTCGTTATGAACATAATTTTCCACAAGTTATCCACAGATTGGGGAAAAGATAAAAATTTCTGTGGATAACTTTTTCTTTCTGTGGATAACATTGTGAAAAACAGGAATATTCATCCCTGCAATGAATAAGGTTGTGAATAAGGTTGGAAAAAGAGCTTTCTTTCATAAACCAGGATCAGGTGAATGTTCTTTTTTTCTCTATTTTCCTGAAAAAAAGACATTTTACCCTCTGGAAAAAAGGCAGAATTTAATATAAAAGACAGGATGTAACAAAAGAAAAGATAAAAAAATACCTTTTGTTCCCAGTTGTTTTTTCTGTCCACCTTCATCATACAGATCCAATTTTTTCTTTTTTTGCGACAGCTGACATTATTCACAAAACATCCGTTTAGAAAAATTTCGAAACACAAGAAAATAAGGACTTTTCCCCAAAGTTATCCACATTTGTGGATAACTTTCTGTGTATAAAGCATTTTTCATGTGGAAAAGGAGACTCCTTTCGATTTTTACTGAATCTTTACCTGAAAAACACACCCTTTTTAAAAAAGTTATCCACATGTCCACAGTTTTTTCCACAGGTTTATCAGCAAGAGACTCTTCAATATGGTATAATAAGATTTCCAGAAATTGATGTAAAAGGTGGTTCAACGTATGGATAACGACAGCATTCCAAAGGTATGGAAAGCCCTGCTGACGGCAGCTGACAGCTATCGGGAAGACCTTGGTTGTTCCCGTTGGCTGAAGCAGACGCTTCCGGCTTCCCTTACGGAAGATACCCTGGTCCTCAACGCCGAGCAAGATTTTACAAAGCGATGGATCGAGGATAAGTATCTCACGGTCCTGCAGCAATACCTGAGTCAGATCTGCGGACATCCCATGAAAATCGAAATCCAGGTCCAGGAAAGAGCGGAAAAAGAAGAAGACCTCTTTCCGGAACATAATGGAACCCAGGGAAATGGCGGTATGAAGGAAGCAGGAAATCAAGGGGTTCCTACCCAGGAATTTCCTTCCAACCTTTCTCCCAAATACGTCTTTGAAAACTTTGTCATCGGCAATTCCAACCGCTTTGCCCACGCTGCTTCCCTGGCTGTAGCAGAAAATCCTGCCAAGGTCTATAACCCGCTTTTTCTCTACAGTGACTCCGGACTGGGAAAGACCCATTTGATGAACGCCATTGGCAACCGGATCCATCAAAATCATCCGGAAATGAAGATTCTTTATACTTCCAGCGAAACTTTTACCAACGAACTGATCAATTCCATTCAGAACAACACGATGGAAGCGTTCAGAAACAAATATCGCAATATTGATGTTCTTCTGATTGACGATATCCAATTTCTCCGCAAAAAAGAAAGTACCCAGGAAGAATTTTTCCATACATTTGAGACCCTTCATAAAGCGGAAAAACAGATCATTATTTCCAGCGACCGCAAACCTTCTGAGCTCGATACCTTGGAAGACCGCCTGACAAGCCGGTTTGGCTGGGGCCTTATTGCCGATATCCAGCCCCCGGACCTGGAAACAAGAATTGCCATTCTGAACAATATGGCCAAAACCGATCATATTGAATTTCCAAACTCCGTCATTAACCTGATTGCGAGCAATATTTCCACCAATATCCGTGAACTGGAAGGAGCTTATACAAAGGTCCGTGCCTATGCCCAGTTCTCCCATCAGCCAATTACGGAAGACCTGGCAGTCGAGGCATTGAAAGATCTTAATCTCAATCCGGTCAAAAAGAACATTACCGTGGATATGATCCAGCAGTATATCGTTTCAGTCTATAAAATTTCCATGGAAGACCTGCTTTCGAAGAAGCGTACTGCCAATGTAGCTTTCCCACGTCAATTGGCCATGTATCTTGCCCGTGAACTGACCGACCTGTCGCTTCCCCGTATTGGTGAATGTTTTGGCGGCAAGGACCATTCCACGGTCATGCACGCTCATGCAAAAATCGTGAAAGAACGAAAAAAAGATAATGAATTTGATGAAAAAGTGGAAAAAATGATTGCCCGGCTGAAAAGTTAGGTCCCAATAAAAAACGGTCAACTTTCATCAGACCAGGCGGGCCATCGGATAAAAAAGTTATCAACAGCCTATGGATAACTCTGTGGATAAGTTGTGAGTAATCTTGTGTATAACTTAACCTTGCCAATCCATTGTGGAAATGTGGATAAGTTTTCACAAGTTATGAACATATTTTTAAACAGCCAAAGCAAAGAAGGATCCTGTATAAAATCCATTTTTCCACATATCCACAGGCCCTATTACTAAGACGACTGTCTTTTATAAATTTATCAGGATCAAAATAAAGGAGGTTCCTCATGCAATTTTCCTGTGAAAGTGCTCAATTAGCCAAATCGGTCAACATTGTCAGAAAAGCCATTTCTTCCAGCCATAATGCCCCTATTTTTTCCGGTATCCACATTACCCTGGAAGGAAATACATTGGAACTGATTGCCATGGACATCAATTTCAGTATGAAAAAGGTCATTGAAGTCAATGGTGCTGAAAACGGTGATATTTTAGTTCCGGCTCAATCCATCGGCGACCTGCTCGCGAAATTCAACTCGGAAGTCCTGACGCTGCAGCAAAAAGCCGAGGAATCGGAATTGACCATTACCTCTGAAACGGGTACTTATCATATTCCTCTCCTGGATAAAAAAGATTTTCCTGCTTTTCCGAATATTGAAGAAGAAAGGACACTTACCCTTCCTGAAGACATCATTGGCAGCTTGATCCGTCAAACAGTCTATGCCTGCTCAGTGGATGATCCCCGTCCGGTCTTTACCGGTGTCTATATGGAAAAGAAGGGCCAGAACATTACCTGCGTAGGTACCAACACTCATCGCCTGGCTATTAAAACAGCTGTTGTCGAACAAGCCGATGACAGTGAATACTCCCTTTTGATTCCTGCCCGCGTCCTGAAGGAAATTGCCAACAATTTGAATGGTGACCTTCCGGAAGATGTCTGCCTGGCACAAAAGGGAAGCCAGATCATGGTTCGTATGGGAAGCCTGAGTATTCTTTCCAGTTTGATTGAAGGCCATTTCCCTGATTATTCCAAACCGATTCCTCCTTCCTTCAATAACCGTACCGTCATCAACCGTGTGGATATGGAACAGGCCATCCAGCGCGTGGCCCTCTTCTCCCAGGGGGAATATAATATCGTCCGCCTGAACCTGGAAGCTGACAAGACGGTTCTTTCCAGTGCTGCCAGTGACAGGGGGCAGGGGATGGAAATTGTCAACTGCACGACTACCGGAACTTCCCTTCCTCTTCCCATTGCTTTCAATTCCAGGTACCTGATGGAATTCTTCAAGAACATCGACAGTGACCAGGTTGTTTTGGAAACCAATACATCGCTGAGCCCGGCCCGTTTGATGCCTGCCGATGATCCTTCTTACACCTATATTGTTACGCCGGTTCGCGTGATTGTGTAATCATCATGAGATTGAAGCATCTGCGGCTCCACCACTTTCGAAATTACGAGGGGCTGGAATTGGATCTTTCCCATGACCTGACGGTGATTTTTGGGCGCAATGCCCAGGGAAAGACCAATCTCCTGGAAGGTCTGTATTATGCTGCCATGGGATTTTCCTTCCGGACCCGCCATGATGAGGAACTGGTTACTTTCGGACAGGAGGACTGTGCAGCCGAGATCTGTTATGAAGACCGCTATGGCGAAAACAGGCTTTTGGTCAAGCGGTCCCATCAGAAGGGACGTCTCAAAAAGGAATCACTGCTGAACGGAACGCCGGTTTCCCCAAAGGAACAATATGGCCAGCTGAACCTGGTCCTTTTTACGCCGGATGACCTGCAGTTGGTAAAAGGGGATCCTGCCCTGAGGCGGCGTTTCCTCAATATGGAAATTGCCCAGATCAACCGGATGTATTATGAAGCGCTGCAAAAATACAACCGGGTGCTGCTTCAGCGCAATAAATTCCTTCGCCAGTGCCGTGAACAGGAACATCTGGAGGAAGCACAGCTCCTTGTATGGGATGCGGAACTTGCCAGGGCGGCTTCCCACATTCTGCAGGAACGACTGGAGACGATGGAAGATATCAGTGCTGCCGCCGGACGGGTCTACGAAAAGATTACGGAAGGCCGGGAACATCTTTCCCTGCAGTACCTGCAGAAACGGGCCGATGGAGAAACCATTCCGGATCCCCGTCATTCTTTTTCGGAGTGGGAAGGCTTTTATCAGGACGAGCTGAAAAAAAGACATCGCCTTGATTACCTTCGTGGTTACACCAGTATTGGTCCCCATCGGGATGACCTGCAGATCCTTCAGGAAGGTCGTCCATTGAAATCTTTTGGTTCCCAGGGACAGCAGCGTACAGCTGCCCTGGCCCTTAAGTTGTCCGAACTTGATTTTATCCATAAGATACGGGATGAATATCCGATTCTGCTCCTGGATGATGTGCTGAGCGAACTTGATGCATCGCGGCGCCATATGCTTCTGGAAGGGATGAGTGGCCGGGTACAGACCCTTTTGACTGTCAATGACCGGGCCCTTGCCGACTGCAGCGGTGATTGTATTTTTTATGAAGTGTCTGGGGGGACCTTACGGGAGGATTGCCATGAAGGACGTTGACAGGCTCGTTCTTTCAACCCTGAAGACGCGAGGCGCCAGGGAAAAGTATGTGATGTACCTTTTACGGCAATGCTGGCCTGAAATCGTCGGGCCAGCAGCCGCTGTCCATTCCCAGCCCTATCGATTGGATAAAGGGACCTTGTTTATACATACGGATAATCCGGCCTGGTCCCATAATCTCTGGCTGATGAAGGGAAAGCTTCTGGCTGCCATCCTGCCGCATCTTCCAAAAAGGAATAATCAATGCATCGTCGCCGTAAAAGAACTCAGAATGTTCCACGGTATCATTGAGCAGGATGCGGTTTCTTTTCCCGAGGATGAGGGACCGTTCATCCCTAAAGTGGATTCTTCCCGGCATTGTCCTGTCTGCGGTGTTCCCCTGATCCAGGGAGAAATGATCTGCAGTGCCTGTGCCAGAAAGGAAATGGAAAAAAAGCGGGAAAAAATCCAAAAAGTGTTACGGGATCTTCCCTGGATTTCCTACGAAGATTGTCGGAAGTACGTGGATTGTGATAAAATGACATTTACTGATGTCAAGGCTGCGCTGGAAGAATGGTCTATGTCGAAGGCCCTTGGTCCGAAAGCGACAGCAGAAGAAAAAACGTTTGCCGTCATGCTGATTCGGGGAATTCCCCCGGAAAAGCTGACGGATAAAAAAATTGAAGAGGTTCTGGAGAAAGAAAAGAGGATCCGGTTTTATGTACCTGCACCTGGGAAATAATTATGTTGTGAGAACCGATGAAATCATCGGAATTTTTGATATTCGCAACAAACGTACCAACCTGTACCGGTTTTTCCTCAAACCGCATCTGGAATCCCACCAGGTGGTGAACCTGGCTGAAGCGTATCCGCCGGCGAGCTGTATCGTGACGACGGATAAAATCATTTTGTCCGGCATCTCCAGCAAGACATTGAAGAACCGCTGACAGCCAAAAGGAATTGGGAGGTTTGTATGGCAGAGAAAGATCAATCAAAAAGCATTGAAGAGGAAATTGCGGTCCATGGTGAATATGGTGCCGAACAGATCCAGGTATTGGAAGGACTCGAGGCGGTAAGAAAACGTCCGAGTATGTATATTGGCAGTATCAGTGCCCGCGGTTTGCACCATCTGGTCTATGAAGTCATCGATAACTCCATCGACGAGGCATTGGCCGGCTACTGCGACCATATCCTGGTGGAAATCAACGAAGATAACAGTATCACTGTTGTTGATAATGGCCGAGGCATTCCGGTTGAAATGCATAAAATCGGTAAACCGGCTATTGAAGTCGTTATGACCATTCTCCACGCCGGCGGTAAATTTGGGGATGGCGGCTATAAAGTGTCAGGCGGCCTTCATGGCGTGGGTGTTTCCTGTGTCAATGCCCTGAGCAAGAAGATGGTTGTGCAGGTCAAAAAAGATGGCAAGGTCTATGGCATTGAATTCAGCAAGGGCAAGACCACCCGTCCTCTCTATGTGAAGGGAACCTGTGATCCGGAAGATACCGGTACAGCCGTCCATTTTTGGCCGGACGATACAATCTTTACGGAAACAGTTTACAGCTATGAAACCTTGAAGCATCGGATCCGGGAACTGGCCTTCCTGAACAAGGGCATCAAGATTGAATTGAAGGATGACCGGAGTGGCGAGGATGAAATTTTCCACTATGAAGGCGGTATTGTATCCTTTGTTGAATTCATCAACAAGGGCAAGGAACCTATTTTTGAAAAGCCAATCTATGTGGAAGGCGAAAAGCAGGACACCATCGTTGAAGTGGCCATGCAGTATACCGATGCCTATACGGAAAATATCTATACGTTTGTCAATAATATCAATACCGAAGAAGGCGGTACCCATCTGGCCGGTCTCAAGCAGGCCCTGACGAGGAGCATCAACGATTATGCCCGTAAGAATTCATTGCTCAAGGACAGTGAAGAAAACCTGACCGGCGATGATGTTCGTGAGGGACTTACCTGTGTGCTGAGCCTGAAAGTCCGGGAACCCCAGTTTGAAGGACAGACCAAGACTAAACTGGGAAACAGTGAAGTACGCGGCATTGTGGATAATATGGTCAGCGATGCCCTGAATGAGTATTTCGAAGAAAATGCTCCTGTT
>CADBQR010000001.1 GCA_902796945.1 uncultured Acidaminococcus sp. | reverse complement strand
CTTCGATATGGCGCTCGTACAGATCCCTTTCCGAAAAGACACGGATCCGTATATTCTGGTCAAAGACCTTGTTCAACGTATCCCTGATGAAGGAATTCGGGCAGGCATCGGCAATCAGTCGATGAAGATGATCGTCCAGCGCAGCAAATTCGGCAGCATCCGGGGGCGCCCCAACGAATCCCTGCGATTTACGCTTGATGAGCTGCAGTTCCTTGCGGTCGATGAATTTCATATAGGTTTCGATGATATACGGTTCCAGCAGCATGCGCGCTTCAAAACCCTGACTGATTTCACTGACCGTGAGCGCCCGGACAAGGACTCCTTTTTTGGGGAGGACTTTGACAAGACCTTCCTGTTCCAGACGCGAAAGCGCTTCCCGAATGGGTGTGCGGCTCACATCCAGTTCCCTGATCAACTGCGCCTCATTAAGGAACGTATTAGGTACAATATCCCCTGAGAGAATTTTATCTTTTATTGACTGGTATGCTTTATCCCTTAGGTTTGCCATCGTGCAGCCCCTCATTTTCCTTTGCTGTGATCCATCTTGTATACAACATATATATAACAATTATACTTTATATATCCTTTTTCTTCAAGAAAACCGTAATGTATAATAAAAATGAAGAAATCGTTAGAAAATTTAAATTTTTATATCATGAGGTAGGAGGTCTTACTATGAAGTTCAAGAAAAAAGCAGCTGCTTTACTGACAGCATCGTTGGCTGTCTTCCTCCTTGCAGGCTGTGGATCGGAAAAAAGCGGGGGAGACAAGAACGCGGCCAAAAAGGATGGGGGAGCGGTCCAGATGGACCTGGCCACTGCTTACTCGGCAGATTCCCCGGCTGGTAAGGCGCTTAAGAAATTCGTTGCTGATGTCAAGGAAAAATCCAAAGGCAGCATTCAAATCAATTTGTTCACCGACGGAACCCTGGGCAATCCAAAGGATAATTACTCCTCCGTGGCGAGCGGGGACCTGGGTATGACCATGACCGGCCTGGAAGGCTTGGACCTGTATGCACCGGAATATACGTTCCTGGATGCCCCCTTCCTGATGACGAGCCTGAAACAGCAGCAGGCCATTCTTAACAGCGGTATCGGTGACCATTTGAAGGAAATCTACAAGAAGAATGGATTTACCACGCTGGGCTTCCATAATCGGGATGTCCGGGAAATGGCAGCCACCAAACCGATTGAGACACCGGACGAATTAAAGGGACTGAAACTTCGCCTTCCTGGAATGAACGTCTATGTAGACACCTGGAGCAAGCTTGGTGTCAGCTCCACGACCGTCGCCATGAATGAACTGTACACCGCACTGCAGACCCATGTGGCAGAAGCCTGTGAAGGCGGTTATGAACAGATGGCTACTTTGAAACTCTATGAAGTGCAGCCCTATATCATGGAAACGGATCATGTTTATGAATTCGTTGGCCTGTTCATCAACAACAAGCTTTTTGACAAACTGACCAAGGAACAGCAGAAGATCCTTCAGGATTGTGCTACCGATGCCCTGAAATATGCGGACAAGCTGGCAGAGGCAAGTCGGGAACAGTACAAGAAGGAATGCGAATCCAAGGGCGTAAAGATTGTAAAGGTTGACCGTAATGCATTCCGTAAAAACTTGGAAGCATATTATAAGGAACAATTCAATACAAAGTGGAAGGTCACGACGTATGAAGAAGTTATGAAATATGCCAAATAATGGTTTTTAGGAATCTCAGCCGATGCCGTGCTCCTCAGGGAACACGGCATCTTTTATGTAAGGGAAAGGATTGAATATGGTAAAGAAGATTGCGACCTGTTATTTAAAAATCGTGGAGACCCTCTGTGTAATCCTGCTATTTTTGATTTTCCTCCTTATGGTCATTCAAGTCAGCTGCCGTCTCCTGTCAATTGGCCAGAATTTTACAGAAGAGCTGGCCCGCATCTGTTTTTGCCTGATGGTATTCATCGGGGCTCCACTGGTACTGGCAGAAGGGGCTGACATCTGTGTGGACATGCTGGTAAATAAACTTCCTGCCGGGGCCCAGAAGTGGACCAATATCCTGGCGGATTTACTGACGGGGATCTTTGCCCTGTTGTGCATCAAGAGCCTGACCGTCCTCATTAAAGCCAATGTGGGCGTTTCGGCTGTTGCGATTCCCTGGATCAAGATGAACTGGATCTATACGGTGCTGCTGGTCAGCTTCGGGTTCCTTTTCCTCGTCGCCTTGGGGAAGGCCGTCGCGCTCTTGAGAAACAAACCGGATACCCTTGATATCAATGCAGAAGCAAAAGCTTTGGAACAAAAAGAAGAAAAGGAGATGGATTTAGGGATATGACTACCAATGCTATGATTATCCTGCTCCTGGTATCGATGCTTGTGCTGTTCCTGTTGAAGGTCAACATCTACGTCAGCATGGCATTGGCCGGATGTGCCGTATTGGCGATTCGTTTTGGCATGAAATGGAGCCTCCTGACCCAGTACCTGTATACGGGTGTCAACTCCTTTACCCTGCTTTCCATTCCACTGTTCCTGCTGGCGGCCAAGATCATGAATACCGGCAGTATCACGAAGAAACTGTTTGCCCTCTGTATGAAGGTCGTTGGCTGGCTGCCCGGCGGATTGGGGCATGTCAATGTCCTTTGTTCCGTGATCTTTGCCGGAATGTCCGGAACGGCCGTATCCGATGCCGGAGGGCTGGGTTCCATCGAAATCAAGGCCATGAATGAAAATGGGTTTGATAATGATTTTTCCTGCTGTGTAACGGCGGCCTCCTCTACCTTGGGGCCCATTATTCCGCCTTCCATTCCGCTGGTCGTGTATGCGACCGTATCAGGTGCCTCCGTGGGCGCCCTGTTCATGGCCGGAATCATTCCCGGACTGGTTATGGCCCTTCTAATGATGCTATTGGTCAGCGCCTATGCCATCAAACGGCATTATCCCAGGACACCGTTTCCGACCTTGAGCGGCCTCATGAGTGCCCTGAAGGATGGCATCCTGCCCCTGATTGCACCGGTCATCCTGTTGGTCGGGATTTATGGCGGTGTCTTCACTCCGACGGAAAGTGCTGCCATTGTGGTTGTGTACAGCCTTTTCCTGGAAGTCATCGTCTATCGGGAAATGAGCATGAAAAAGTTCATTTCCATCTTGAAGGAAACGGTCCGCGATTCAGTGACCATTGCCCTTATCATTGCCGGTGCTACCTTCTTTGGCTATGTGGCAACGCGGGTACGGATTCCTCAGCTGATCCTGCGGGAAATGACTTCTCTCGTATCCAGCAAGTTCATGCTGCTCATTATCATCAATGTCTTCCTGCTGATCATCGGTTGTTTCCTGGAAACCGCTTCGGCCATTACCATCGTGGTTCCTTTGATCCTGCCGCTTTTGAAGGCTTTTCACATTAACCTGACCCAGTTCGGTATCGTGATGGTCCTGAACCTCATGATTGGTCTTTTGACGCCGCCTTTTGGGCTGGTTCTCTTTGTCGTCAGCAAGGTGGGGCACATCTCGGTGGGGCGGTTTGCCAAGGCGCTTCTTCCCTGGCTGGCCTGTCTCCTGGTTGCGCTGCTCCTGATTACTTTCTTCCCTCAGATCAGTTTGTGGTTCCCTACGGCATTAGGGATGAGCGTTTAATGGAGGAAATTCTATGAAAATAACCGAACTAGAAGGAATCAAACTGCGCTGTCCCTGCAGTACCATCAGTGATGCCCTGGGAAGTTCCACCGCCAGGCAGGCCTTTTTGATTAAGATCACCACGGATTCCGGAATTTGGGGAATTGGGGAAGCTTTTACCTATGGCGCTCCCCTCGGGTCACTGCAGGAAATCCTGGATCAGCAGATTGCCCCTGTATTAATTGGGCAAAACCCTGAGTTTATTGAAAAATTATGGCAGACCATGTACTGGCGGACCATCGCCAATGGCCGCCGGGGGCTGACCATGGCTGTTATCTCCGGCGTGGATATTGCACTTTGGGATCTCCTGGGAAAAAGCTGCGGCCTTCCTGTCTGTAAGCTGCTGGGCCAATACCGCGGCCAGATTCCCGCTTATGCAAGCGGTGGTTTCTATGCGCCGGGAAAAGGCCTTGAGGAACTGGGAAATGAAATCGAGGGATACCTGAAAAAGGGATACCGTGATGTGAAGATCAAAGCAGGCCGGACCTTGGACCGCCCTGATGCCCCCCTGCAATATATGGGCTACCAGAAAGAAAGCGTGACCCTTGATGAAGATTGGGAACGCATCCGCCTCGTGAAAAAACTGATTGGCAAGGGGCGGTTGATTGTGGATGTAAACGCGTCCTGGAATACCCGGAAGGGCGTTCAAAATGCCCGTAAGCTCCTGGACCTGGGCGTTGAAGTGATTGAGGAACCGCTCCCCTTTGAGGACACGGAAGGCTACCGGGCCATTTCAGCGGCGGCTCCGGAATTGTTGATTGCCGGGTGTGAAACGCAGCAGGGCCTGAAGAACTTCAAAAATATGATAACGGAAGGTCATATCGATATTGTCCAACCCGATGTCGGCTGGGCCGGAGGAATTTCCGAAGTAAGGAAAATCGGGACCTTCGCCCTCGCACATGGAAAAAATATTTCTCTCCATTGTTTTGGTTCGGCAGTCCTTTTTGCTGCCAGCCTCCAGGTAGCTGCGTCCATGGCCAATACCACGGCCATGGAATCCGAAGAAAATCCGAACCCGCTGAAAACCGAAATCACAACGGTTCCTTTTGAAACAGATCCAAAGATGGATTTTACCGTCCCTGAAGCTCCCGGACTGGGAATTGAAATTGACTGGGACCGGGCCGGGCAGTTTCTTGTCTGATAAGATGCGGTTCTGGGTTCCGCATTAAAAAAGGGTGCCTGTTTTTCCGGCGGCCGGGAAGGTCTTGCCTCCGGGAAAACAGCACCAAAGGTTTTCATTGAAATCAAAAATATCTTATGATATAATATCATTCGTTCACCAATACGCCTGTAGCCCAGTGGATAGGGCAACGGCCTCCGGAGCCGTGTGCGGCGGTTCGATTCCGCCCAGGCGTACCATATGGATGTTACCCCCATGAATCGCCACAGCGTTTTATGGGGATTTCTGTTGTATTAAGGAAACCGGGCTGCCCGGATTTGTTTCCAGGCGGCGCGGTTAAGGCTGTCCGGGCAGAATGACCTGGCGGATCCTTGAATTGCGTTCGGGTCATCAATGCCTGAGGGCTGGTTCTCCGGCGGAGGCGATAAGGTTTTTTGCCGGATCCGATCCTCCGCTCTTTTTTTCGGGGAAAAACGTGCTATAATGATAACTTGCGAAAAGGAGCAGTTACCATGGTTTCTTTATGTGAACGGGTTCGTTTCTACGAAACGGACCTGATGGCTGTCGTCCATCATTCCAATTACCTGCGCTGGTTTGAAATGGGCCGGGTTGCCTATCTCCGCCAGGCCGGTATCGATCTTAACGAAATGATGAAGGATGGCATTATGGTTCCTATTGTGGATGTGCATTGCCGGTATCATCAGTCGGCCCGCTTTGATGACGAAGTGCTGATCCAGACGACACTGGACTCCTGCAGCCGGGTCAAGATTGTATTCCGCTATCAGATCCTTCGCAAACGGGATGGCGTGCTGCTGGCGGAAGGGACCTCCATCAATGCTTTTACGACGACGGAAGGCAAGGTAGCACGTCTTGATGCTTTTTATTATCAAAAATTGCAAAAAATGCTGGAAGAGGAAAGGGAGACAAAGGAATGCTGAATTTTATTTACCTCATCTTGGGGCTTTGCGTATTGGGCGCGCTTGTCATGATTGTATATGCCTATCTGAAACCGACGGATAACACCTGTGTGGTGCCGGACGAGCGGACCGCGCTTAAACTGGAAGCAATCGACCATGATAAGGCCGTGTTTTCGTTTTTGGTTCCCATGCGCAATACGAGTGATCAGATTGCAGCCGTGACGGATGCCTTTGTCAGACCCTACCTTCCCCAGGAACAATTCCCCGATGCGGTATGCTGGGGCCGGCTGGAGCTGGAAACGGCCCGCCGCGATGATAATTATTTTGAAGCCGTCATCATGAACCCGAATGATGAACGCAACCTGGTGGTTACCCTTGTGCTGCAGGCACGCAATGGGAAGGATATCCGTGAGGTCCTGCGCCACATGGTTGATATGGATGTGTGCATCTATATCACCGGTGTTGGCAGAAAGGAACATTATGTAAGACGGGCTTACATTACAGTCTATGGTGCCGATATGGCAAACCTGGCAGGAGGTAACTACAATGGCTGAAAAATATGAGATTCTTCCGGTTCCGACCCGGATCCTGACGGTCCATGATAATATTGTTGATGCAATCAGGGAATTCGGCGGTTCCATGATTGGTCCCCGCGATGTCGTCTGCGTTGCAGAATCCGTTGTGGCCATTACCCAAAACCGGGCCATCCGTCCGGAAACCATGAAAATCAGTTTTACGGCAAAAGTCCTTTCACAGCTCTTTCCGGGCTGGGGCAGTATTTCCAACTGGAGTGCCATGCAGTCCCTGATCGATGAGGAAGGTACGTTCCGCATCATTTTTGCCGTGGTCGCCGGCTTCTTTATGAAGGTAATCGGTAAGGCCGGCTGGTTCTATCGCCTGGGCGGTGAGCAGGCTCGCCTGATTGACGATATTACAGGGACCATGCCTCCTTATGACAAACATATCGTCCTCGGCCCGAAACACCCTGTTAAGGTTGCTGAAGCCATCAAACGCGGTACGGGCTGCTTTGGTGCGGCTGTTGCCGATGTCAATGACCTGAAGCGGGCCTGCGTTCTTGGTGCCACCAAAGGCGTCGATCCCCGTTTGATCGAAAAGATCCTCATCGACAACCCCTTTGGCAATGGCAGTGAGAAGACCCCAATCTGCATCATCAAGGATTTTATCCGATAATCGTGAAAAATACGGGAGCTGCGTGCAAAATTGCACGGGCTCTCTTTTTTTATGGGAAGACCACAAATGATGAATAAGTTTAATTGTTCCGTTTTAAATACGAAAAATACTTTAAAAAGTCGTTCTTAAGGTAAAAATTGTCAGAACAGTGAGATAATATAAGAAAAGGAAGTCCATGAAAGGAGATGTGGTTATGGACAAGAAAAAAACGTTGTTTGGAATGGAGCTGCCTTATTTTATTTTGGTCTCCATCGTCGTCCTTGTTGCATCCTTGAAGGGGTATCTGCCGAAGGGCATGGTCGGTGCCTTTCCTGTCATTATCTTTATGGGTGTCATCCTGAATTATATCGGTGACCATCTGCCCATTATCAAGACCTACTTCGGCGGCGGTGCCATCATATGTATCTTTGCATCTGCCTATCTTTCCTGGGTAAAGATCATTCCCCCTGCAACGAGCAAGATCATTACGAACTTCATGAAAGGGGAAGGGTTCCTGGACTTTTATATTGCCGCTTTGATTACGGGCAGTATGCTCAGCATGAACCGTAAGCTGTTGATCAAGGCTGCCTTCCGTTATCTGCCGGCCATTTTAGGTGGCGTCGTCGCGGCGCTCGGCATTGCCGGCGTGGTAGGGGCCGTCAGCGGGTATGGAGCCATGAAGGCCGTCCTTTTCATTGCGATTCCCATCATGGGCGGTGGCATGGGTGCCGGTGCGGTTCCTCTTTCCCAGATCTTTGGTTCCAGCATGGGAACAACGCCTGAAACGATTCTTTCCATCATGGTCCCGGCGGTTGCCCTGGGCAACGCCATGTCCATTGTTGCCGGCGGTATGCTTGACCGGCTTGGTAAAGTCAAACCTTCCCTGACCGGTGAAGGGCAGATGCTGCGCAATTTCAGCACCAACGATCCGCTGGCTCTTTCTACCGAGGATGAACGGGCATCCTGGGACCAGATCGATGTCAAGACCATGGGTGTCGGCCTCTTTACGGCGACCGGGTTCATGATCTGGGGGATCCTGATCCAGAAGATGTTCCCTGCCATTCACTATTATGCCTGGATGATTTTGTCCGTGGCGCTCTGCAAGGCCTTTAACCTGGTGCCGGACAGCATTGCCAAGGGCTGTTATCAGTGGTTCCAGTTCATCATGAAGAATTTTACGGCTCCGCTGCTGATTGGTATCGGTGTTGCCTACACGAACATGGAAACGATCATCAAATCCCTGAACCCGACCTATATCCTCCTTGTGTTTGCCACCGTTATCGGCGCAATCATCGGTTCCGGCCTTATCGGCTACCTGGTAGGCTTCTATCCGATTGAAGCCGCAATCACAGCCGGTCTTTGCATGGCGAATATGGGCGGTACGGGCGACGTTGCAGTGCTGTCCGCTTCCAAGCGTATGGTTGTTATGCCGTTTGCCCAGATTTCGTCCCGCCTGGGCGGTGCCTTCATGCTGGTACTGTCCAGTGTCATTCTGCAGATCCTGAAATGAGAGGCGATCCGGTATGAAAATTACGCAAAGAGCCCTGGCCGGAACTGTGGAGTCCAGTGACTGCATGGTCATGCTCCTGCCAGCTGAGGAACTTTCCATTGAAATCGATTCCATCGTAAAGCAGCAGTACGGCCACGTCATTGAAAAACTGGTCCGGGACATGCTGAAAAAGTTTGATGTAACGGCCGGGCTTGTCAAGATCCAGGACCAGGGCGCCCTGGACTGCGTCATTGAAGCCCGTGTGGAAACGGCCCTGCGCAGGGCCGGGAAGGAGGCAAAAGCATGAGACGTTCCATGTTGTTTTTGCCTGGCAATACGCCGAATATTATCATGAATGCCGACGTCCTCGGCGCGGACAGCGTGATCCTTGACCTGGAAGACGCCGTGGCGCCGAACCAGAAGGATGCCGCCCGCATTCTTGTACGCAACGCGCTGAAGACCATGGATTTTGCAGGCTGTGAGGTCATCGTCCGCATCAATCCCCTGTCTTCCGGGGAATGGGAGGCCGACCTGGAAGAAATCATTCCCTGGGGGCCCGATGTGATCATGCCGACGAAGATCGGTTCTTCCCAGGACGTCCAGACCATTTCCGCCTGTATTTCCAGGATCGAGGAAAAGCATCATATGGAAGTGGGGCATACGAAACTGATGCCCCTGATTGAAACGGCACGGGGCGTCGAAAATTCCTTCCATATTGCGGAAGCCGATCCCCGGGTCTGTGCCATCTTTATCGGCTGTGAGGACCTGACGGCCGACCTGTGCTGTGAACGGACGAAGGAAGGCCACGAAGTGTTCTATGCCCGCAGCCGTGTCGTATGTGCTGCCCGGGCAGCCGGAATCGATGTCTATGATACGCCCTTTACGGATATCAACGACGACGAGGGGCTGCGGAAGGACTCCGAGTTCGCCAAGGGCCTCGGGTTCAGCGGCAAGGCCTGCATCAACCCGCGCCAGGTGGATACGGTCAACGCAGTATTCTCCCCGTCGGAGGAAGCCATTACCTATGCCAAACGGGTCTTCCAGGTCATTGAGGAAGGCAAGCGCATGGGCCGCGGTGCCGTGGCCCTTGATGGCAAGATGATCGACAAGCCCATCGTGGATCGGGCAAGACGCGTGCTGGAGATGGCCGAATTGATCCAGAAGAAGGTGACCGTCCATGAGTAAACTCGTATCGTCCTTAACGGAAGCCATTCAAAAGTGCGGTCTGAAGGACCATATGACCATATCTTTCCATCACCACCTGCGCAACGGGGACTATGTCCTGAACAAGGTGCTGGATGCCATCAGCGAGCTGGGAATCAAGGACCTGACCGTTAATGCCAGTTCCATCTTTGATATCCATGAACCCATCCTGAAACACATCAAGAGCGGTGTCGTGACGGGACTCGAAGTCGATTATATGGGACAGACCGTAGGGGAGGCCATTTCCCACGGCGCGCTGGCCAAACCGGTCGTGTTCCGTACCCACGGGGGACGGCCTGCGGCCATTGAATCCGGGCGTACGCCCATAGACGTGGCCTTTGTCGCAGCGTCCCAGTCCGATGAAATGGGCAACTGCACCGGAAAATACGGGAAGTCGGCCTGCGGGGCCCTGGGCTATGCCATGAGCGATGCCCGCTGTGCGGCCAAGACCGTGGTCGTGACGGATGACCTGGAACCCTATCCGCTGCAGGGCTTTTCCATTCCGGAAACGGATGTGGACTATGTGGTCGCCATAGACGCCATTGGGAATCCGGCAGGAATCGTATCCGGTACGACGAAAATAACGCGGGATCCCGTGGGGCTCAAGATGGCGGATATGGCCATTCAGGTCATTCAGGCCTCCGGTCTCCTGAAGGATGGCTTTTCCTTCCAGACCGGTGCCGGCGGGGCTTCCCTGGCTGCTGCCGTATTCCTGAAGGATCTGATGCTGGAGAAGAAGATCAAGGGATCCTTTGTGATGGGGGGCATCACGGGATACCTTGTGGACCTGCTGGAATCGGGCTGCTTCCGGAACATCATGGATGTCCAGTGCTTTGATATGAAGGCGGTGGAATCCCTGGCCCATGACCCGCGGCATATGGAAGTATCCGCTTCGCATTACGCGTCACCGACCGCCAAAAGCAGCATTGCCGATCAGCTTGATGTTGTCATCCTGGGAGCTACCCAAGTAGATACCAACTTCAATGTCAATGTCCATACCAATTCCCGGGGCATTATCATGGGCGGCAGCGGCGGCCATACAGATATTGCGGCAGGAGCCAAGCTGTCCATGATCGTGGCACCCCTGTCGCGGGCCCGTATGTCGCTTGTCGTTGACCGGGTGCAAACCATTTCCACGCCGGGCAGTACAGTGGATGTCGTCCTGACCCAGCGCGGCATTGCCGTCAATCCCCGCAGGGAAGACCTGCAGGTACAACTGAAGAAGGCGGGCCTGCCCGTCGTCAGTATTGAAACCCTGAAGAAGACCGCCGAAGAGATCAACGGAATTCCTGAACCCCTTGCTTTGGGCAGCCGGATCGTTGCCGAAGTGGAAGGCAGGGATGGCAAGCTCCTCGACCATATCTACGAGGTTCTTTGAGTAAAAAGCAGCCGGTTCCTGAATCCGGGAACCGGCTCTTTCTCTGTGAAAGCCCATGCAGGCCATGGTGGCCAGGACCTGCGGCTGCTGTAAAAATGGTTTCCCGGCAGCGGCGGATCCAGTGTTCAGGAAAAACAGTTCATGGGCGGAAGGGCTGCTCCTTTCCGGACTTTCTTTCCCTGTTACTAGATTTATTCCTGCAAAGCGGGTACAATAAAGAGGTACAGGAAATCGGGTGCAAAACGGTGCCAGGTCCTGGACGGTTCCTGCAAAAAAGCAGGAGGCACCGGAAAGTACCGGATTTTCATAAAGAAGGTTGGTGAATGTATGCAGCAAATTGTCATAGCTACCCATAATCAGGGAAAAATGGACGAGTTCAAGGTCCTGATGGAATCATTGGGACTTTCCTTTTCCTGCCTGAATGATTTTCCTCCCATTCCGGAACCGGAAGAAACGGGAAAAACCTTTGCCGCCAACGCGCGGCTGAAGGCGACTTATTACGCAAAGGCGACGGGGCGCATCTGCCTGGCCGACGATTCGGGACTGGAGGTGCTGAGCCTCAAGGGTGCTCCCGGTGTCTATTCTGCCCGCTATGCCGGCGAGGAAGCGACCGCCGAAGAAAACAATGAACTCCTGCTGGCCAACATGAAGATGCAGGTTCGCCGCAACTGCCGGTTTTTCTGTGCCCTTGCCGTCGCTTCACCGGAAGGCAAGATCCTGCTGGAATCCAGTGGGATCTGTGACGGCATCCTGCTCCATGAACCGCATGGAACGAACGGGTTCGGATACGATCCGCTGTTTTGGTCCACTGAGCTCCATAAACCCCTGGGCGAAGCGACCATGGAGGAAAAGAACAGCATCAGTCATCGGGCCAAGGCTGCCAAGAAACTGGTCAGCCAGTGGAGAAAGATGAAATGAGAATCGGTGTAATCAGTGATACGCACGGCAGCAAACGGGCCATTGACCGGGTCCTTGCCGCTGCAGGCAAGGTGGATCTCTGGCTTCACGCCGGTGACTACAGCCAGGATGCCCCTTACCTGGAAGAAAAAAGCGGCGTCCCCGTCTATGCGGTCTGCGGCAACTGTGACCTCTATGAAGGGCGCGGGCCCGTGGAACTGGTAACGAAACAGGAAGGCGTGACCATCGCCATGGTTCATGGCCACCGGTATGTTACGCATTCCCGCTGGGACAAGCTGGTGTACTGGGGCCTGGAAAAACAGGCCGATGTGGTCATCTTCGGCCATATCCATATTCCTGTCTGTGAAAAGGATGAAGGCATTCTTGTCGTGAATCCCGGCAGTGCGGCCCGGCCGCGGTACGGGGCTCCGACCTATGGAATCCTCCAGGTCGAGAAGGGGAAGGAACCAGCGTTTTTCGTTCATGAAATCGATGAGTCTTGAAGTCTATTATTTTAGGAGGCGGTTTGAATGGCAAACACGGAAGAACTCAACAAGGAAGCGTTGGAAATGCATCTGAAGTATCATGGTAAACTGGAGATGCGCTGCAAGGCACCTCTGGAAAACGGCCATGACCTGGCAATCGCCTATACGCCGGGCGTTGCGGAACCCTGCCGCAAGATCAAGGAAAACCCGAACATGTCCTTTGAATACACCTGCCGGGGCAATATGGTTGCCGTCATCACCGACGGGACCCGCGTCCTGGGGCTGGGCGACATCGGACCGCAGGCTGCCATGCCCGTTATGGAAGGCAAGGCGGTCCTGTACAAGAAATTCGGTGATGTCGATTCCATT